>NZ_NOLK01000298.1:0-4359 GCF_002245985.1 Nostoc sp. 'Peltigera membranacea cyanobiont' 232 | reverse complement strand
CCACTACTCTGAGGAGCAACAGTTCTCACAGGGATTTCTGGTTTGGGAGCAGTTTCCCTATTTGCTGGCTGTGAGTTTCGAGTAGTTTGTTGTGGTTGTTGTTCAACTGGCTGTGAGTTTCGAGTAGTTTGTTGTGGTTGTTGTTCAACTGGCTGAATTGTCGATCTTTCAATAAATTCTTGTACTGGTTTTTGTACTGGTAGAGTTTCTATAGACTGTTTTTGAACAACTTCAGGTTCTTTTTTGGGTTCTTCTGGAATTTTTTCAACTGATTTTTCTGGTTCTGCAGTCGGAGAATCAACGATCGCCACTTCTATTGGTTCTTCTTCTCCTGTATGCACTCTCGTCAAATAATTACTTATGCCTGAAGACAGTACGCCGATATGCAGGGCCAGTGAACCTATCAGACTGTAAGTCAGAAAAGACTTGAGAGCCTCAACTTCTTTGGAACGTTGCTCGACAGTAATGCCAGAAAAGCTCATAGCTATTGCTACCTATTCTCACTAATTTAGTCATCTTAGAATGCAGGGTTACAAATATCAAGTAAAAAATTAAAATTACTTGGGATAGCCTTACGGAACCCTGAACTAAGGGATTTCCAAGTAAAAAAATATTCCGTCGCAGAGGGACAAGGGGGACAAGGAAGACAAGGGAGACAAGGGAGACAAGGGAGACAAGGGAGACAAGGGAGACAAGGAAGAAAGAAGTCTAGTTGAGTAGACAAATTGAATAATTTATTTTTTGGAGTTCCCTAACAAAAATATCTTTTCCAACCACCAATATCATGGTTTTTGCACAAAATTAATTTTTGTTGCAATCTAATTAAATTTTTTTATGTAAGACAAACGAACACGTAAATAAAAATGATGAGCATTTGAAAAAATTATCATTATATTTTATATTTTATTGAGAAAAAGTTTCAGCTTGGAACTAGATTCTGGTAGTCTGATTTTGTATTGTGAATGACGTGATAGAGGCACTACATGGGAATTCAGAATTTGTTTGCAGCAGGCGGTGTAGTCATGTGGCCCCTGCTGGCGTTTTCGGTGTTGGCTGGGGCGCTAATGATCGAACGGGCGAAGTTTTGGATTCAGATTGGTAAGCGTCAAAACCGCGTGATGCGAGAGGTTTTGAATCTTTATCGACTTGATAATGTCGTTAGTGCTATGGATAAGCTGCAAAAAAATGTAGATTTACCCATAGCACGCATTTTTCTGGCTGCACTACAGCTAGAAAGACCGACTCCAGAAAAATTTCGCTTGGCCTTGAAAAGCGAGGCACAAGCCGAAATTCCTATAATCAAGCGATTTCAACCTGTATTTGACACCATTATCGGTTTAGCGCCTCTATTGGGACTTCTCGGCACAATTTTGGGATTAATTAACTCTTTTGCTGGACTCAATATTGGTGATGTCGGCGGTACTAAAACTGGTGCTGTTACTGCTGGGATCAGTGAAGCTTTGATTGCGACTGCATCAGGATTAGTTGTTGCTATCTTTGTGCTTTTAGGAGCCAGCATCTTTCGGGGACTATACCAGAGGCAAATAACAATGATTCAAGAGTATGGCGGACAGCTAGAAATACTGTTCCTCGATCGCCATGACCACTTCGATCGCCACGAAAAACAGGAGAAAACCTATGGATCTAGATGATATTGAACAAGATTTACCAGTAAGTATCAATATCGTGCCCCTGCTTGATGTGCTGTTTGCCCTTTTGACATTTTTCATCATGTCAACTCTATTTTTAACGCGCTCAGAAGGTTTGCCAGTAAATTTACCGAAGGCCAGCACAGCCAAACAACAGCAAGTTCCCACTAGAATTACCATTACGGTAGATGACAAAGAACAGGTAAGTTTGAATCGGAAACCAATTGCAGTTGATGATGTGACAGAGCAAGTACGGGCTTTAGTTGGTTCTAACCCAAATGTGTTGGTGATTATTAATGCCGATCAGAAAGTTGATTATGGGCGGGTAGTAGCGGTAATGGATCGCGTTCGTAAAGTTGAAGGGGCTAAGTTAGCAATCGCTACCCAAAAATAATAGTAAAATCGCCTGCTTCCAATCGATTACTTTGAACAACAGTAGCAGCCAGAATTAACGGAAACTCTATATTCTGGCTCTTAACTTCAAACTCTTAACTCCTTGTTAGGGAACTCCAAAAAATAAATTGTCCAATTTCTGCAATCAAAATTATTATATTTTAAATTTTATTAATAAAAAGTTTCAGCTTTTTTCTAGATTCTGCCAGTCTTACTATGTGTTGTTGATAACCTTTAGAGAACATAGGAATTCAGAATTTATTTGTAACAGGCGGTGTCGTCATCTGGGCCCTGTTGGCATTTTCGGTATTGGGTGTGGCAGTCACTATTCATACTCATCTTTGCCAATACCTTCTGGGGATTGTATCAAAGACAAATTGGATTAGGGACTTCCAAAAAATAAAATATACAGTAGGGTGTGTTAGGCGAAAGCCGTAACGCACCGAGATATCTGGCGGTGCGTTACGCTGTCGCTAACGCACCCTACAAAATTGGATATTTTTTTAATTGGAAGTCCCTTAATTCAGGAGTATGAGGGACAGTTAGAATTACTCTACCGCCGTCGTTATGAACGAGGAGAAACAAACTTATGCGCTTACCAGATGAGCCAGAACTTCCATTACAGATCAACATCGTGCCGATGATTGATGTGATTTTTGCAATTTTGACATTTTTTATCATGTCAACTCTGTTTTTAACTCGCTCAGAAGGTTTGCCAGTAAATTTACCGAAGGCCAGCACAGCCAAACAACAACAAGTTCCCAATAGAATTACCATTACGGTAGATGACAAAGAACAGGTAAGTCTGAACCGGAAACCAATTGCAATTGATGATTTGACGCAGCAAGTACGTACTTTGGTTGGTTCTAATCCAGACGTGTTGGTGATTATTAATGCTGATGAGAAAGTTGGTTATGGGCGGGTAGTAGCGGTGATGGATCGGGTTCGTAAAGTTAAAGGGGCAAAATTAGCGATCGCTACCCAAAAATAAAAAGTAGAAATATTGTACATCAGAAGTTCAGAGAGTCAGGAAAATTCTATATTCTGACTCCTAACTCCTTCTTATTTAATCATTACTACCAGCTACGCTTACACATCTGTAATTCTTGATATATAAGTTTAAATAATAATTCTTGGTGGGAATGAATAAAAAAGTGGTCGCCGTCGAACTCATGTAATGAGAAAGCCGCCATAGTCTGTTCTCGCCATGCTTGCAAAGCTTCATGACTAATATCTTTGTCTTGCAAACCACCAAAAACAGTAATAGGACACTCCAGTGGCTGTTTTTGAGTGTAAATATAAGTTTCTAGAACTGCAAAGTCTGCCCGCAAAATCGGGAGAAACATCTGCATAAGTTCCTCGCTTTCTAGCACTGCTTTGGGTGTACCGTTGAGGCTGCGTAGCTCCTTCTGCAAATCAGCGTCTGATAGGATGTGCAGGGGTGGTTTTATGGGTGGTAATTGCGGGGCGCGACGAGCAGAGATGAAGAGGTGAAAGGGAGCAAGACTATACTGAGAGCGAAGTAGACGGGTTAACTCAAAGCTAACTAATCCGCCCATACTGTAACCGAAGAAGGCGAATGGTTTGTCTAAGTATGGCATGAGAACTGGAGCGATCGCTTCCACAAGAGGTTCTAATCGCGTCAAAGGTGCTGACTGAATCTGTCTTCCCCGTCCCGGATATTCCACAGCACAGACTTCGACATTACTCGGTAGATTATTAGGCCAAGTGCGAAAAATTGCCGCGTTACCACCAGCGTAGGGGAAACAGAATAAACGCAAGTTTGCTTGAGGATTTGGTTGGGGACAGATAACCCAGGAATTGAAGCTTGGTGTAGTTGTCATAAGAGAGCTTAGAGTTGGATAATACAACTTTGCTTTAATTTTTTAAACATATTCACTGATAATCTTATGACAGGAATGGAACCTTGGGCGATATCAGTCGTTAGCGGTGTAGCAGTTCCGATTTTCCAAATCCTTTGGGGAAGCGGTGGTAAGGTTCTAGGAATATTTGGTAAAACCCTGGACGAAAAAACTAGGGAGATGATTTTTACCGCATCAAAACAATATGTCCAGAACTACGAAGAATCCCCAGAGGGTAACGATCGTAAATTACTCACGGATTTGAAGGTCATGCTGCTTTTGAAGGATCGCTTCATTCTGCTTTTGAAGGTCGTGCTGCTTTTGAAGGATTACTTCATTCTGCTTTTGAAGCATTGCGTGAGCTTCTTTCCTATCAGTTTTCTCTTCATGAAATAATTCTTTTGTTTTATTCCAACTATGAATAATTTTTTCGTTTAAGCCGTTGAAGTGTAAAA
>NZ_NOLK01000297.1:0-4414 GCF_002245985.1 Nostoc sp. 'Peltigera membranacea cyanobiont' 232 | reverse complement strand
CGCGGTTAGCTGTCTTGGGGGGTGATTCGTATTTGACGGGTTTCCCTTTTTGCCAATCAATGCGGGGGAAGTTGGGCTTAATGCGCCCCCATTCCATTGGGAGCCAATTATTCAACGGGTCAAGTGATTGAATCCAGGTTCCACCCAACAGCAAATGCTGATACAGCTTTAAGTATCCATCGGTGACTCGCCCTGCATTTTTGCGCGGGATCTTATCAGAGATGAATAGGAAGTCGTAAACTGATTCTCCTTCTATATGGAAAAAGTTGCGCTTAATCAGCGCCGGATGAATGGCGCTACCAGCTAACAACTCATGGTATTCCGCAGCCGTGAGATTGTTCGGGTAAACAATAGGGTGTCGCTGATGCTCAACTGATACCTTGCAATCTGGTTTCGGCTCAAAGTTGCCACACTTAAAAGCATTTTTATTTGTATTCACATTTTCTCCCTTTATTTTTCCATGACTTTCCTGAGCGACATTGCATCTATGCCGCATTCATCAGTTATCAGTTATCAGTTATCAGTTATCAGTTATCAGTTATCAGTTATCAGTTATCAGTTATCAGTCATCAAGTATCCGCATCAGCAGCGATAAGGACGGAGCATTTAAGTTGCATAAAAGCATGGCTTTCCTGCGGGAGCTGAATCCATAGGGTTGCGCTTACTACAAACGAATCAACCTGGAAAAATGAATGACGATTAGCTTAACTGTTAACTGTTAACTGTTAACTGTTTTTTTGGGCTTGTGTGATTAAATCAGTCTCCTCGGTAGTAAGGAGATCCCAGTAGTCTGCTTTTATCACCTCGTATTTTTCAGCCACAGCCCAAAAGTCAAGCCACGTAAACTGAATACGTGCAAGTACTTGCCTAATTTCCCTAATAGCTACAGGTAGCATCTGTAATTGCTCCGTCCTTGTTGCGATCGCTGATTGTGTAGGACTAGTACCCAGAATTATCGCCGCCGCCTCAAGAGCTTGGGTGTTGTTCATGGCAACGCTTAGGTTTTTCAGTGCCATGCCCATGAGCCGCAGACATTCTTGGGCATTTTCTTTGGGTGGTTCAAGAGCTAGCTCGCGCAGGTCAATGGTTTTCTCAAGAGCTTGTAAAACTTGCTTGTTCAACGCTTTAGTCGCTTGCTGGGTCATGGTATTTCCCCACTGCTGTTGAGGGCGTTCAAGTAGTGCATGTTCTAATTCTTGGATACGTTGGTGGAGTTGCTGATTCTCAGTTTCTAGCTTTCTCAACCCCTCCATCTCATCCAATCGTTGCTGCAACTGGATATTCTGCTCTTTTTGCTCCTTGTACAGGAAATGCATAGATTGGATTTGCTCACTTACTTGCGCTTCGGCTCTAGCCGACACCTCTGCTTGTAGCCCAATTCTCAATTCCTGCTCCAAGCGCTCTAACTCAAGTTTGTGTTGCTCTTTGAGTGCTGCGATCGCTTCGGTGTATTCTGGTGGATATGTCCGCTGATTCGAATCGGACACAATTGCGGCATCCAAATCAGTGTTATTTACCAGCAGCCTTTCACCATCAGAGAAGGTGACAATCTGCTGCGAATTATTCGGAGCCGAAGCCTCAATTACTCCCGATTCTTCATAACGGGGATGTTCTGGTGAGGAAATTGTGACTTTCATGTTTTTGGGAACCAATGGTTCCTGATTTTTGGGAACCATTGGTTCTGAATGGAATGGCTTTTTCCCTCTTGGCATTGGAGCAACAATATTAGCCGCAGCAGCAAAATCTGATTCAGTTGGGTCTGGGTTTGATTCAAGAGCCAGTGTGATCGCAGCAATAAGTTTTTCTGGTTCTTTGGCTAACCTCAAAAGAGGACGGGCTTGGCGCTCATTTTTAATCTGTGACCCCAACTCCCCTGCTGCAACAATAACTTTTGATGCTCCTAAGAGTTGATTTATACGCCGATAGCCACCATATATATGTAATTCGCCTTGGCAATATTCTGAGAAGTTTTTGTACCCAGCGATTCTGTACATCTGCTCGTCATGCATGACGCGAAAGAGTTCTACTGCTTGCAACTCAAATTGGTATTGAGCAGCGAAGGTGTCTTTGATACTGCTGTTGAGTAAGTCGTAATCAAGTGCTGATTTGGTTTCTTCTCTATCTAGTGTCAGCATATTTCTCTCCCATCATTAGCACAAGGAGAGTGGTTTGAAAAAAAATTTGATGTCACCTTAATCCCGACACCAAGGTGTATTGGGCATAAGTCATTTTTCACGATATTTTTCCCTGATAACTTGGTTGACAAGCTTCAGAGGGGGTTGTATCAGTTATCAGTTGACAGTTATCAAGGACTGTGAATTCCAACTGATAACTGGTAACTGTTCTTCGCGCTGCTACTGCTTTTTGCTACGATTTTCGGGATTTCTTAACCAAACTTTACTTTACTTTACCTAAAATTCATGAATTTTGACAGCAAAAACACACCGCAAGGAATGGACTTTCCAAGCGGCAGATCCTATAATGGATCTGGTAGCGCGGTAAAAACTCTCGGACAAACTTAGTGGAATGACAGTCGCCAAACTATAAATACCACTTGTTTTGTTGCTTCGAGATCAACCCCGCTCTGAGGTTATATGGAATTTAAGACCCGCAGAAAGCGCTACTGCCTAGTGGCGCTTTCTGCGTTAAGTTCTCGTACTGTTGTATCTTCACCTCCATACCTCCTTTTAATTAGCTTGATTTTACATAACTTGTGGTCTTTCCGTATCTAACGAGATTCTGATTTTTTTTGTTTGATTCCTCCATATTTACCAGTGTTTCTTCCAGCTTACCCTGATTGGGTAATCACTTTTTCAAGAAGCAGCACCTACAGCAGAGGTCATTTCTGCCTTGGGCTTGCGCTCAAAAACTTGTATGTTGGGTTCTTCTAGTACGAACCCATGTTCTGTTTGCTGACCAAGTTTACCAGCGATCACTGCAACCCACTGTGGGTAATTACTAGCAGCATCGGTCAGTTTCTTCCAAATCTTAGGTTTGACTGTAATTGAAATGATGCGATCATCACAGTCAAGTTCAAATTGTTGCCAACCATTCTCTACTATGTTAGATTGTGGCAGTTCGTTGATTTTGATTGTTATTTCTAGTTTTCCTGCAATCATAGCTACCTCCCTTAAGATGCGATTGCTAATTCTGATGAAGTGTCAGATGTATGCACCAATCCTAGCGGATCTGTCAAAATATACTTTTTAATCACTGGTTGTAGAGTAAAACTAATTTCTTTAGTAACTGAATCTCTGTTACTTTCAATCAATGAGTTTTTTTCGAGGACTTCCAAAGCTCTAATTAAATCTGAGGTTGACATTAATTCTTTCTGTTTATTATTCATATCTATTAATAATTTGGTAAAATTGACAGGACTTGAATCCAAGGTTAGTTATTCTGCTAGATAAATCATAATTTGTCTTTGAGTTTTGCTCAATACTTGTTGGCTAAACACCTGATTAAGCATTTCTTGAAACTGATCACTAACCAAAGTAGTTGGATTTTCAAAAAACTTTTCTGCGCTACTAGCAAAGAAATGATGAATTCTATTAGCTACTGCTTTTAATTCTGTAGGATTACCACGATAAGTTTTAATTAACTTATTGCACTTTTCCTTGTCAGTTAATCCTTTGCTGGATAAAAGTTGCAAAGCGGCATTTACCTCCAAACCTTCAATTCTCAAAAAGTCAATAGGTAGTTCTGCCGCTATCAAACTTTCAAGCTGATCAGGGAAAACTCGACTAGTTAAGAGTACACAGCTCTCGGATAACTCCTCTGTTAAACGACGAAAAAATAGTCCATACTCTAGCCGATGCTGGAAGTTATTCCTTTGAAATAAAGCTTCAGATGCATCCAATACTAGCAAGCAGCGACGTGATTGCAACTGGTTTATCAGCACAGAAATCATTGGCTTACTGCTGTGTTCAAGCAAGTTTGAGGATGATTCCAAAGGTTTAATTAGCCTTATCAAATCAGTTATCAATTCTTGAATTAATAATAGTAAGGGTGGGAGTAATCTGGATTTGACAGCAAACTCAATTGTGCAAGACGTAGTGCATCTGCTTTAGTTTTACCATCTTTCAATTCCTTGTAAAATTCTTTCATCAGGAGAGCAGTAGAGTTGTCATCTACACGCCATAAAGTTGCTACAGTACTCCTTGCTCCAGCTTGGGCTGCGATCCCAGCGATTCCTAATGCTGAACGCTTATTTCCCTTAGCTGTCTGGCAAGCACTTAAAACCAATAACTCAATTGTATCTTCATCGATTTGATTTTTTTGTTTCAGGTAAGGATTCAGGTCTAATATTTAGGAAGCAGTGATGGGCGAGACAGATAACTATTAGAATTAGCCCGCAGTGCTTGTGCAAAAAAATCAATCACAGCTCTGCCTTGACGACGACAAGTTTGCACTA
>NZ_NOLK01000296.1:0-4444 GCF_002245985.1 Nostoc sp. 'Peltigera membranacea cyanobiont' 232 | reverse complement strand
ATTGTTATCTGGTTCCCTAGATTCATCTATATCAGCATCAGCACGTAATACCTCAATGAGTTCATCGTAGAACACAGGTAATCCTCTTTCCATTTCGTCGCTCGAACTCATGGAATCACCAAGACGCACGATCTTTTTTGAACACAAGGTGAGAATTTCGTCACGTTCTGCTAAGAGAAATTCATGTAACATTATGAATGTTCTTAATTTTACACTTATTCTACCATCAGCAGATCGCTAGAACAGCGATCGCACCCACCCCGATCCACCCCAGAACAATTTCCCATACCCTCGCCGAGGCTAAGTATTTAACCCACATTCCGCACGTCATTTTATAGTATAAAAAGCAATACACAAATCTGGAAATAGTTACTGAATTATCCGAGTATAAATACTAAATCTCTATTATCACTATATATTTATCACTACCGAATTTCTTATAAGTGAGTAAAGCAAACGCACTGAAAAATAAAACTATCCATAAAATTGATTTGGAGCGCATATTTACCTTTGAATTTACAGCAAGCCAGTTCTTAAAAAGCGTGTTTCATTAAGGAGTATTAACTGGATCTAGAAATCAGGTTTGAATCTTGATAGCTATACTAAGCCTCTAAGCTTTGTTAACTAAGCTTTGGACTAATCTGGATTTTCATAAATCAAATAGGAATCCTATATACTCTTGTCAGTAGCAAAAATTAGCGCAAGGTAAAAAACTCTTCCGCCGCTGAAGGATGAATACCAATTGTTACATCAAAATCTTTTTTAGTGATACCTGTGCGAATAGCAAGTCCAAGACATTGAATAATTTCACCAGCATACTCACCGACCATATGAGCACCGAGTACCCTGTCTGATTTGCTATCAACTACTAATTTACGGCACTTCCGGCAGCTATGAGGATGTACCTCATAGCTGAAAGTGATGATAGGAGAGAGGCAGGGAGAAAAACTGTATTGCATAATAGCCGGAAGTGCTGTAATGAGAGTTTTCTGTTCCGGTTCAGCAATCGTGTCGAAAAGAGGTTGAAACCTTTGGGAATAGCAGCGTATTGATTCTCCAAATTTTTCGCGTGCTTTAGCTTCGGTCAAGCCAACCGTAGCCGCTTCCGGTCGAGAAGAAAGTGCTGAGGGAATACACTCTAAATTCACAGTTCGGGGCTGATTACCAAACACAGTATCGGCAAAGGCACGACCTGTGGCAATGGCGACAGGAGTCCAATGGGGACGAATTCAAATGAAATCAGCATGAAATTTCCTGATGTCATTAGTAATAAATATTTCTTGTGCCATTAGGTAGACGCAAGCAGATTAGTTATTTTTTAATGTAAGCACGAAGAGGCATAAATACTGCCTCATGTGAAATTGACGACTTGAAATCGGAGGTATAATTATGACGACAACTCAATCTCACCAATCCTTGCTTGAAAGTTGCATAGAGGCTTGCTTTGATTGCCTGCGCGAGTGTGAAAACTGTGCTGATGCCTGTTTAAGTGGCAACATGGTACAAATGATGGCTCAATGCATTAAGTTGTGCCGAGACTGTGCTGATACTTGCGCTCTGTGTGCCCGTTTTATGTCTCGCAATTCGGCTCTCCATGCTCAATTATGTGGAGTCTGTGCTGAAGCTTGCGATCGCTGTGCCAGTGAATGTGAAAAACACGATAGCGACCACTGTAAACGCTGTGCTGTGTCTTGCCGTCGTTGCGCCGAGTCTTGCCACCAAATGGCTACAGCTATGGCGTAAGTATCTGTAATCGCTGACTGCTGGATTGCAAAATAATTATCAGATATAATACACCATGTATTACGTAGATGATTGGCTTGACTTTACCTCGTAATACATGGGATTTCTCAGAACCACTACCGAGTATTACACGGTATGAGCAGGAGATAGAGAAGCGATTAGCACAGCTACGCCCGTGAGTAGCATTGGAACAGGAATAGAATGTATGCCATTCAGGCATCACCTCTCACTTTCTTGAAACGCCAACTCCAACGAAAACGGTAGACACCCAGGATTGACAGTTGCCCACTCGTTGGCTTCTGCAATTAGAGTTTTGTTACCCGAATCGAGATAAAATTGCATTTTGGCACTCTGCTCCAAACGTTCACGTTCTCTGCCTCCAATCAAGCGTCGCGCAATCAGGCAGTACTCTCTAGCTACACGCTTGGCGTAGGATGCTGCTTGGAGTCGCAACTTAGTCAGATTCTTCAGTTCTGACAAAGCGAGAGTTGTTGCTGGATCGCTTGAATGTGTACTTTGCTCACTAACTTCGGCTTTTTGTGACATTTCAGGCGGCACAATTGCAGATGTAGGCGCAGTAGGCGGAATACTGACAGAATTGATTAATAAGTTTTTGTTATTGCAATTTTCAGCCGCGCTGGGGGTAGAGAGGTATTTAAAATCCTTATATGAAGTAATTTTATTAACATTTTCAGCTAGTTGTATAATATTTGGAGAAACTAATGAATTATCAGAATTATTGACACCTGAAGTTAAAGACAAATCCTCTGGTTGCAATAAATTCAATTCTTCGGAATTAATATTAATTTCCTCAAATTCATCTTGTACCTGTAGTACAAATAATTCTCCTTCAGACTCAGCAACTTCTTCAAAACTTGCTAATGCCAACTGCCCTGTAGGGGCATCGGCAGCAGAAGGTAAGCAGTTACAAAAAACCTTCATATAGAAAGAATGACCGTCATTTTCCTTTTGGTAAGGGTTTTCAGCACTCTGTTTTACAAATAAGTTTTGAAAGCTATTAAATTGCCCGTCATTTGTTGATTTATAAGGGTTTGAGCTATTTTCTGTCCAAGGGTCTAAGATGTAGCGCGTAGGATGCCACAAATGCAAGTGCTTTTGTAATGTCTCTTGTGAGATAGTTTTGTGAAAACGGCGTTTGTATTCAGCACGTATTGCTTTCCCCCGTTCAGTAGCCCCTGCTGGCAACCCACTATCCCACTCTATTGCCCTTACTACTATCTGGATGCGTTTTTGGGCTTTTTGGCTGCGTTCCCAGTTCTGTTGCTTACGACGGTCAAATGGGATTACGTTATCTTTGGGTTTATGGATGCTGCTAATGCCTGCTATGGCTTCTGCAAATGTGTTGGCGAATGTACCCAATAGCCGTTCGGGATAACTAATATAGGCGCTGTACCATTTGTTGCGAATTGTGGATTCTACCCAATGCCGCACTCTAGCTTCGATTTCGTGCTGGTGTCGGCAATATTGGCTGTAGCCAGGGGCGTTAATTGCGGTAGTAAGGCAAAATTCAACTAATTTATCACTCTCTAAGTCTAAAAAGACGATTCCGTAGCCTACGAAGATTTGTAGGAGGGTGTTTGTTTGTCCTTTTCCTGTCCAGCCTGTGGTGATGATTTCTTCCCAGTTGGCACGCCACTGTACAACGTCAGCAGATTCTTGCTTGCGATATCTCTCCCGTGAAATTTGTTTTTTGGCTTTGTTCGCTACCCGTTTTAGTTTGGTTAAATCTTGCCGACTGGCCGCGCGATCGCAATAGTCGAGGAAGATAGAAACTGAGTCACTAATAGCTTGCAGGTCGTCATTAAGTAAAAATGACCCGCTACCCGGTTGCATGGGGCAACGGATAGCTTTGTAGTTGGTTATTTGTTTGGCACTATATGGTTTGGTGTTGGGGAAGATTTCTAGGTGTCCTTGGCGCAGGATAAAACCTGCATTTCTCAAGGTAATCTCTAGGGCGCAGGCTAGGGGAAAGGTGGGTAGGGGAGATGTAAAGCTTAGGATAAGGTGATAGCCACCACTAAAGCTGGACTGGAGGATGATGATATCGACTATGCCGATGTCCTCTAGCGCTGCTTTGATCCGATTTATGGATTCAATGTTATGGTAGTCGCCAAAAAAGTCTAAATCGATTGTGGCGTAACGAGTTGTGTCGTTAAAGCGCAGACCTACTAGTTTCGACTTGTCTTGGTGCAGGTTCCACAGTTGGGAGGGTTGGAGGTAATAATCGATGGTACGCCATGCTGGTTTTGCACCTTCTACTAAAGAAGGGGCAACAATCGCCCCAAATGGATGCCAAAAGCGCTCTACGTAGCGTTTGCCCACGGATTCTGCGGGCAGGTGGGGTTTGATTTTCTTTTTTGAAGGCTGTGAAAGGCTTAATTGGGGCTTGTTCTCGACATCTGAAGAGAAATTTTCTTGGTACATGAGTGACCGTCCTGATGATTTTTGTGCATCAGGTAGTCTCGCTGTTGGTCAAAATGTGTTAGCCTAAATTTGAAATTTTTTATTTTGAAGCGGTTGGTTATCCGCTTGTTGGAGGCGACTGGTAATCGCCTCGTGGTTGAAAGCAAACAAAGGTTTATACTTGTTTAGGCTTAGACATACGTAGGCTTAGGCTAAGATTTAGTCCAACACGCTTCACCAACAACAATGCGACTACCCAACTTTTTTTTGGTAATTA
>NZ_NOLK01000295.1:0-4468 GCF_002245985.1 Nostoc sp. 'Peltigera membranacea cyanobiont' 232 | reverse complement strand
TGTACCTTCCTGGATCAGATCAAGAAATTCTAAGTTTCGGTTCTGGTACTTTTTAGCGATCGCCACCACCAGCCGTAGGTTAGCAGTCACCATTTTCTGCTTTGCTCGTTCCCCTTGATGAAGAATTAACTCCACTTCAGCTTCGCTTTGCCCAAGTGAGGTAGCTAATTCTCTTGCAGTTGGTTCTCGGTTTAGTTGAAGTGCGATCGCTTGCCGTTGCTGCTCAATCGTCATCATCTGCTGCACAAGCCTAGCATTTGTAATTTCTTGCTCAGGAGTTAGCAGAGGGTAGCGTCCGATTTCTTTGAGGTAAGAGCGAACTAAGTCCGTAGTTAGGCTGGGCATACTTTCAAATAATTGTAAGGAATACTTTTATTTTTCGCTTTATGAAAATATTTTATTTCAAGAATTAGCTAATAAATCAAATCTTAATCATAGACTTAAGCCAATATTCATATTTGTCAAATATATTTATAGATATAATACTTGAAATCTTCAAACAGGTAAATACTAAAACCTACTTTATTTTGTAACTAAACTTTAAGGTAAAAAAATGGTTGGATTAAATTAAAGAGACGCTACGCTAAATTTAGAGTGAAGTCCTCTCTTGAATAGAGGATACGTTCAAATTCGCTTCATATTTGGACAAGGCTAAAAGACGCTTTGCGTAAATCAATTGAAAATTACAAATACTTAGTTGATAAATAATCATGGATATGCAATCTCTACTCACTTTGACAATAGTAGCTATCTTTTGGGCATTCGTTACTCTCGTCATGTTCCAGTTCATTAACGGACTATTTGTATCGGCTGCTAACGTTAGCAATCTGGTTTCGGTTAGCAATGACAATATAGCCACTTCTGCAATCCCATCACTATCAGAAATAATCACATTACAAGCTCGGACTTTTGAAAAATTGCCAGATCCTTGGGCGTTAGATGATGAAGTTATTCATCGCACAAGCAATGAAGCAGTTGTTATTTCATTCCCTACATTGAGATTGCTGCCTCCAGTTAAAGAAGTTTCGCCACAACCAAAACGTACTACTCGTTCAAATAAAGCTAACAATGCTGCCAACAAATCACCGAAAACTAAAAAGGCTGATGTAAAGTCTTCAGGCAAGCGCAAGCCAGGTAGACCGCGTAAAACTGCTTAATTCGCTTTTTAATTCTCGTTCGATCACCGAAGAATAAATATCTGAAGGTTAAAAAGTTTAAATGAGGCAATAATTGCCTCATTTATTAATAAGAGAAAGGCTTCGCCATAGCAATAGTGAAAAAATAATGTTGTGAGTAATGCAATGGTACAGCAACTTTTCACCCAAGGTTTTCTGTTCGACTTTCAAACAGTATTAGATTATGGGCAATCAATATTAAGTGTTGGTCAAGAGCTTTTGAAAACACTACTTGAGAATCGCCCCCTGAACACGAAAACTGTTCAAGCCCAAATGAATCGCCACTTCCACGGTACTGCGGCAGAGGGCACATGGCAGTGGAAAGATGCTTACGAAGCTGTGGAAGTGGCGGCAATTTTGTACCTGCGACAAAAGGGACTCTCAGAAAATCCCTTAGAGCAATTGCAACTGCTCAAATCCCTTTGCCCCACACACAGCCGCCGTACCCAGGAGCAAATTCAGCTTCAGCAGTTTTCAACTCCACTACCATTAGCATACTTGGTGGCAATGGCTGGACAAGTCACTTCTGATGATTTAGTGCTTGAACCCAGTGCTGGTACTGGAATACTGGCTCAGTTCGCTAAACTTCAAGGCGCGAGTCTCATGCTCAACGAATTGGCAGAGGGCAGAACTAAGATTCTGCGGCGATTATTCCCTGGTACACCATTATTCTCAGTAAACGCGGAACAGATTAACGATTACCTAGCTGGTAAAACTCAGCCCTCTGTTATGCTGATGAATCCACCTTTTTCAGCATCTCCCAAAATCAGCAGTCGCAACCCTGATGCCACCCCTCGCCACATCAACTCAGCATTGCAAAGACTGGCTGACGGTGGGCGGCTGGTAACAATCACAGCCAACTGGTTCTCTCCGGCTAACCCAAGCTGGCGAGAGACTTTTGTTAGGTGGCAAGAGAAAGCACGAGTTTTAATGTCAGTCGGGGTTAACGGCAAGGTTTACTCAAAACATGGTACACAGATCGACACTCGGATTACAGTCATCGACAAGGTTCCGGCTGATAATCCTGGCGACATCCCCTGTATTTCCGAAACTTTGGACTTGCCCGAACTGCTAGCGTTGATTGAGCATTTGCCACTGCGATCTTCGTGGGAGCGCTCAGAAGAAGTCAAACATGCTGCGAAGGCAATTGTTGTTCAATTGCCAAAACGTACTACAATTGCACAACCAGAAACAGTTTCCTCTCTTCCAGACGATGTAGTAGTGCTGGAATATGAGGTTGTTGAATGGTCTGCTACAGAAGGACTTAAAGATACTTTATATGAAACCTATCGCCCACAACGAATCCGAATCAAGGACGCTTTACCTCATCCTTCCCTACTTTGCGAAAGTGCAGCCCTAGCACTTGTTTCGCCACCAGCACCAACTTATAAACCGCATCTTCCTGGCAACATTATCACACAAGGCAATTTGTCAGAGGCACAGCTTGAAAGCGTTATTTACGCAGGTCAGGCGCACTGTGAATTTTTGTCTGGGTCTTATATTGTGGATGATTCTTGGGATAATGTGACTGTTGCGGCTCAGGGCGAGGAAAATGCCGTCAAATTTCGTCGTGGCTGGTTCTTAGGCGATGGGACAGGTGCGGGGAAAGGAAGACAGTGTGCAGGAATCATCCTCGACAACTGGTGTCAGGAACGAAGAAAAGCAATCTGGGTATCAAAGAGTGCTGCTCTTATTGAGGACGCACGTAGAGATTGGTGTGCGCTCGGAGGTAGTGAAAAAGATATTATCGACCTGGGCAACATCAAACTTGGCGACCCCATCCCTTTCACCCAAGGCATTCTCTTCTGCACATACTCAACTCTACGTTCTCAAAAGAACGGCAAAAGTCGGCTCAAGCAAATTGTTGAATGGGCAGGTAATGACTTTGAGGGAGCGATCGCTTTCGACGAATGCCACAGTATGGGCAATGCAATGGCTCAAGAGGGTAAACTCGGTATGGTTGCAGCATCCCAGCAAGGCATTGTTGGGCTTCGGCTACAAAACGCATTACCGCAGGCACGGGTTATCTACGTTTCTGCTACTGGAGCGACGAAGGTTTCTAACCTATCTTATGCAAATCGTCTGGGGCTTTGGCAGACTGGAGATTTCCCGTTTACCTCCCGTGAGGATTTTGTGGAATCCATTGAGGGTGGTGGTATTGCCGCGATGGAAGTGGTCGCCAGGGATCTCAAGGCTTTGGGGCTGTATCTGGCGCGGAGTTTCAGTCTAATAAAGCTACGTAAGGCTGACACCGACTTGATGCCTGCGGGTTTATGTGAGTAGGTTCCGCAGGTTTGCTTTTGTTGAAGGAAATTGGCTAAGGATTTCTCGATTTCTGGCTTACAGGTGCAGACTTTTTGGCTAAGTGCGGTATATTTTCCTGTGGGCGCTCTCTGTAAATATCGCCATATCAAGTAAAAATTCCTGTGCTACAGTCCGTACAAGCCGATAATCAAAACAAATTCAAGGTAAATCCTGCTTTTCGTAACGTAAGTCATGCTCCTAGATTATTCTCACAAGAATCTCACAGGTCGTTCATTTAAAGGTAAAAACCTTGTAGGAGCAAACTTTAGTTTTGCAGATATTCGTTCTTGCGATTTTAGTGAGGCAATTCTTAAAGATGCAAACTTCTATCATGCTAAAGCAGGCAGACAAAATCTTTGGGTTATATACTTACCTGTTTGCTCATTGTTATTTTTGGGGATATTAGGATTTTTTTCATATATAGCTAATTATCTTGTAACACTAATAGCTCAAAGTTCTAACTTAGATAATCTAATCACAGGTGTAAGCACTTCTATTTTATTGGTTATTTTCTTCTTGACTACGTTTTGTCAAGGATTGGAAACTGGTGTACCCTTATTTATTGTAATTGGAACTATAACTGTTTTATTTTTAACTGGAATCAAAAGTACAGCAGCTTTTAATGGAGCATCGGCTGGAGTTTTAATTATAGCTATAACATTAGTAGGTTCAATAGCATTATCAGCCGCGATTGCTGCTTTTAACAGAACCGTAGCTGTAATGATTTCTATATTAGTAATGTTATGTCTGACTGCTGCCGTAACTGCATCTTTCTTGAAACTTACATCTAGTATAGACAGTGCATTTCTTGTATTCCTGCCTGTAGTAGTAGCAATAGCTATAGCACTGGTCAGTCTTTACACAGGGTTAGCGCGTCTCAAAACCTATTGACAAGAGGACTTACCTGATCAGCGATAAGGTGGAAAACAAAGTGACACCATCTGAGGTAGGGTAAGATTTAATTCATCGAACTGCCATATCAAAGTAAT
>NZ_NOLK01000294.1:0-4493 GCF_002245985.1 Nostoc sp. 'Peltigera membranacea cyanobiont' 232 | reverse complement strand
CTCAATGGCGATCGCAGTATTACATCAAGGACAATTGCCTATCCCATCCCTGAACCTTCACTGTTCAATAGCTTTAAAATCTGTAGTGCCTATTCCGCATAGCTTAGAGCTTTTCTTAGTGCCATTCGATACTTGCTCCTTGTTGAGCAATTAAATTATTGGTGGAAATGTTTATGTCTGCTCCTTTTCCAGAACCTAAAGATTCAGTTTGTAAGAGGCTAACAAATTTTCCATCTGTAGAGGCTCCTGTTAGTTGGAACGAGTTGGAGGCTTTGATATTAATGCTACCAGCAGGTAAATCATGATTTTGAATTAAAAATATTGAGCTATTCTCTAAAGAGACATCCTTCGCTTGCACCGTAATAGAACCACCAGCATTTCCACTAGCATCAATTAAAGATTGTTGAGATATGCTAATCTTCTTAAAAGAAGATACTTGTTCAAAATTTAGTATCCAACCTTGACCATTTGATCTAAGGCTGACTATACCATCTCCAACACTCCCTAACTCAATTCGTCCTTGCTCTGCGGTGATATTAGCGCCCTCTAAGGTGATATCGCCGCCAACTAAGTCCAAGGTTTTACTTGGCTTAACTTGTAAACCTTTTAAGTCATTATTTCTAATAATTGGTGAAACAGGCGAATTTTGTGTAATTAGCCCAAGACCTGTACCTATGACTTGAATAGCACCAGAATCATTCCCAATTATTAACCCAATAGGTGTACTAATAGTTAGCAATGGTGTGGTTTGGCTAACATTTGCTTTGAATTCAAATCCATCAGAAAACTTAATAGTATTAGCAGTACTTGCAAAAAATGAACTGCCAACATTTAACTGAGCGTGTTGCCCAAAGATAATCCCATTGGGATTGATTAGAAAAAAGTTTGCTGTTCCGTTAGCTTTGAGAATACCATCGATATTAGAAATCGAATTCCCCGTGACACGAGTGAAAATATTTTGAATACTTATACCATTGTTAAAGTAAGCTGTAGTTCCTGGAAGCACAGAAAATTGTTCAAAACTGTGGAACAAGTTGCTCCCTTTTATAGTACCACCCTCAATTATGCTGGTGTTAGAATGATGTGTTAGTTGAGAATTAATGAGTAACGTTTTATCTGGTGTAATCTGTGCGTTAACTGGCGAAAATCCGAGTAGCACATAAGATAAGAGACTGCCATAAATCTTCCAGAATGAAATAGTATGTATTCTCAATATTTTTTCTATCCTTTTAATGGACGCTTGAAAACTTCTAGTGTGAAGCTGATGAACTCTGATGTATCAAAATGGCGAATACTGCGTTGCAATAAAGTAGGATTAACCAGCCATTCAGCTGCTAAGAAGAAATTCTGTCCACTCTCTATCTGGTGTGGAACACTTATTGATATGCCGTTTTGCAAGTGTAATGTCAGATATTTCTTGTTCAAATCTTCTAATGGCATCCATAAAATTGCTTGTGTGGGTGACACTATGCAATCATTTGGTGTCATACTTGTTGCTATACCTTCCCAACCGTTAAGTTGATTTGCTAAGGGTAGAGGAGGCTCGTTACTAAAACTTCCTAAATGTTCGGAAATTATCAATATATCTACAGTGCCATCTTCGTTATATCTTACGACTGCACTTCTGCGCCTATCTTCATTTCTAAATCCAATCTCGAAAAAAAATATTGAACTAGGTTTTACTTCTATAGAACCCCAGGAGAAGCTAGTTTCTAAAAAAAGTGCTTCTTTGTTAGGCTTCCTTCGAGGTTCAAAAGTTTCCAGTTTTGTTGTGTTATCAGGATAAATATAGTGATTTTGATGATTAATTTCGTTGCCATCAGCACTTATCTGAAAGCTTCTGATACATTGAAACTGGCGAATTAATTTTCCTTCTAAATCGTATATACTCCAAGTTCCATGCCAATCTCCTATGGCATGATGGCGACAAAAGTTTTCCCAGTTTTGAAGCTGGGCATCTGTTATGCTAGAACTCATGATGTTGATTAATAGGGGACTTTAGACAGTATATCAACATGAGGATAACAATTAAAGTCATAAACAATTTGTAATTTTTTTACCACCGAAATAGTTCAATTATTAAAAAATATTGAACTGCACAAACAAGTAAATCCTATTTTGGGATCACGTTCTTTTCGTTGAGTCAACAGATACTAAAGAAATAGCCACGTTCCTATTTCGGGTTGGCGTAGCGATTGCTTTGTTGACAACGCAAGCCTAAACCAACAAAAGTAAGGTATTAGTGGGGTAGTCGAAGTTCGTTGGATATCTCTAGGGATAACTTGCCAGATTGTCGGTATACGAACTGGAATCTGTGCTTTAAATAGTTTGGAAACTATACCGTTAAGCAATAAAAATAGTCCCAGCACAGGAATTTTTTTAGGGAAGTTAGCGGTCATTAATCGGGAACATCAATCGGGAACTTATCAAAATAGAATACACTCGTTAGTCCTCGTAATTCAGTAGAAAAAATTCTTCTTCTACTGCTTCCAAGTAGTTGTTGAAACACCACATGAAAAATGATTCCGACGCATTGCTGCGGAGCAAAATTTGCTTTGCTGATGTATTCTTCATGTCTTAGCAAGCTGAAAATTGATTCTTTTTATAATAAAAAACTCTCACAAGAGGAAAGTCTACGCCAGTGAAGATCGGGGTTATGACATTGAACTTAAGCAATGTGTATGAAGTAGACGAGAATTCCAATAACTGTATTGATCAGTGCAAAGACTCTTGGTGTCATCTCGGTTTTACGGAGTATCAGCCACTGTGAAGAAGTGAGAATCACACCAAAGAATTGCAAACTGCTTAAACCACAAGCTTTTCGGCTTTTCTTAGTGCCATTCGCTACATAGTCTTTGAGCCAAGTAGCACCATCAGGGATGTAATCTTTTTCGTCCCTAACTGTATCCTCAACTTTGTAAACACCTCTGCCAACTAGTGTCCATCCTGGTTGGTAGTAGTGCTTGTCTCTTGGTTTAATAATGGCAACATCAAGCTGCTTATTTTTTTCAGCAGTTGGGCGGCAACTGTGATACCTGCGGCTCCACCCCCGACGACTACAATTTGATGCGTTTGCCCTACTGTATCACTTGGAATCGCTGATTCGCGTTCTACTGGCTTAATTAGCGCAGACATAATACTTTTCTCTCCCTTAGAAGCTACAAACGAAATATTGAGCCGACGATTTAACCAAGGGAACCTACGTTACCGCAACGTTTGTTAGCAGGAACGGCTTCCATCATTTTTTTGGGTTTCGGTAGATCCAAGTTGGTCATAAGCTCAATGAAGCTAGCGCGATCGCGGAGCATCTGTGTTGGGCGTAACCCTGCCGCAGGCTCACGAGATTCGCATTTTACAAATCGCGGATTCCATCGCCTCTCTTCCCCAATTGTAGATACTATATGACCTTGATAATCGTGACCAGGATATACAAAGGTTTGATCTGGTAATGTAAATAGCCGTTGTGTCACAGAGTCATATAAAATTCCTGCATCACCGCTTTGAAAATCTGTCCGCCCACAACCTCGAATGAATAAAGCATCTCCTGTGAGAACGTGAAGCTCCTTTGGAGCCGTTTCGCTAACGCCATTGACTAGGTAAGCCATATGGCTATCAGTGTGACCTGGTGTGGCGATCGCCTCGATGGTTATGCTTCCTATGTGCAACATTTCTCCATCTCGAATAAACTGATTAGCGCAGCTTGCCTGAGCATTTTCTGGCAGTACCCCCAGGCAAAAAGTCAATTCCCGCAGTTTTGAAGTTCCTGTGATGTGGTCTGCGTGGATATGGGTTTCCAGACAATACCGGAGTATGAAGCCCAGTTCCTGAAGAAGATGGTAGTCACGTTCAAATTGTTCCAAAACTGGATCGACCAGAACTGCTTCTTGTGTATTGAGGTCAGCAATTAGGTAAGTATAAGTACAAGATTCGCGGTCGAATAATTGGCGAAAAAACATCTATAGCTCTCCTAATACACGAAGCAATGCAATTGACTCCAAGTGAATTCTGTTGCGGTGGAGATATTAGTACAGTTAAATTCAAATGCTTTGCCATCTAGCAAGCGTCTCCTAAAGGGAGATGAATGGCTAACGCTTTGTAACGGCAGTTACTCCTCGTTGTAGCGATCGCCGTTACTCTAGACGTGTAGCACAATACTTCTTGATAACTCTGCATCAAGATATCAAAACATTCTTGACACAATACCTTTCTATGTCCAATGAATCTCTTTGGAACGAAAAGCTCTATCCCAATCGTTAGCAATCACCTCCATTATATTGATCATGCCTTCATAGCCAAAATATGGCTTGTCAACATAAGTTTCTCTGTTAGTGGGGCTAAATACATCAAAAGCAATTTTTATTCCTAGTTCCTCTGCCATGTATTTTTCCCATGCCGAGCCAATCACAGCATCAACATCAAACTCTTCTAAAGTCTGTTTTACCTGATAGCCATCTGCCGAAAATATTACGCGGGAAGTAAGACCGAGGCTGTGC
>NZ_NOLK01000293.1:0-4521 GCF_002245985.1 Nostoc sp. 'Peltigera membranacea cyanobiont' 232 | reverse complement strand
ACCAATACCCAGCAGTAAAAGAAACTGTAGTTGTAGTCAGCGAAGAATCGGTAAATTCTAAACGTTTAGTCGCCTATGTAGTTCCTCAAAAAGAGCAAACACTGGCAATTCCTGAACTACGTAGCTTTTTAGAGTCAAAGTTGCCACACTACATGCTACCATCTGCTTTTGTCTGTCTAGAGGCCTTACCACTAACACCTAATGGCAAGGTTGATCGCAAAGCTTTACCTGTACCTGATACAGTGCGTCCAGAATTGGAAGTAGTTTATCAGCCACCCCAAACCGAGAGAGAAAAAACTATTGCCGATATTTGGCAAGAAGTACTTAATGTTGAGAACGTAGGAATCCATGATAATTTCTTTGAACTGGGTGGTCATTCGCTGCTTTTAGTTCAGGTTCATAGTAAGTTGCAAAAAACATTTGAGCGAGATTTTCCCTTAGTTGAAATGTTTCAATATCCAACTGTAAGCTACCTAGCTACATATTTTAATCAGGAGTCAAGCGAAGAAATATCTTTTATACATCACTCTCGTAATTCTGAAAGTACGACAGCTTCCTTACAGCGTCGCAAACAAGCTAGAAAAGAACACCGAACAGCGACAAAGGAAAAAGAAGTTTCGTCTCAAGAAGGCAATAAAATCTAGAAAATTAAAGTTCCATCTAGACTCGTCATTAAACTAGCTAAATCCTCATTGTTTTACTCGCTAATTAAAATAAAAAGTGATTAATTTAACTTGAAATTTAAGCTAAAAATAGTATTAAAAATTCAGTATAGGAATATCCCATTCAAGGAAATAAATGACATTAAGTAAAAAAGAAACTCTACCCAAAAATAACTTTTTCCCAACTGAGCAAACATTATATTCTGAAATTGGTAAGTATATAATGCAAATGTTTGCATCACCTAATCAAGAAAAATATATTGACACGCAGATAGATGAGGTAGTTAATGATTTTTGCCAGGAATTTTTAAGTGCAAAAGATGCAAATAGTAATATCAACATTGACTTACTAATAAAAAATTTTGGTGATAGTCAAATACCTACTCAACCTACTGATTTTGAAAGCTATTTCAAATACTTAGATAATAATGTTATAGCTCATTCAGTACACACATCTTCGCCACAATTTATCGGTCACATGACTTCGGCGCTTCCTTCTTTTGTACGCCCTATAGCCAAACTGATGACAGCAATGAATCAAAATGCTGTCAAAATAGAGACTGCTAAAGCCTTGAGCTTCTGCGAACGTGAGGCTTTAGCAATGATGCATCGAAAAATTTATAATTTATCGGATAATTTCTATACCCAACATATTCAAAACAATCAGAGTACATTAGGAATTTTGGTTTCTGGTGGTACAATAGCCAATATTACAGCACTGTGGTGTGCCCGAAATAAATCTTTAGGCGCAAAAAATGAATTTTTCGGCATAGAAAAAGAAGGTTTAACAGCAGCCCTAAATTTTTATGGCTACAAAGGAGCAGTTGTAATTGGCTCCGAATTGATGCATTTTTCCTTTGATAAAGCTGCGGATTTAATGGGCATTAGTACCCAAAATTTGATTAGAGTGACTGTTGATTCTAAAAATCGAGTCAACATACGAGCATTACGCCAAACTGTTGCAGATTGTCGCAAGCAAAACTTACATATTATAGCTATTGTTGGTATTGCTGGAACCACAGATTCTGGTAGTGTCGATCCGCTAGAATATATTGCAGAGATTGCCCAAGAAAATAATGTACATTTTCATGTGGATGCTGCTTGGGGTGGTCCAGTTATCTTTTCCAAAACACATCAACACAAGCTTGCTGGTATTGAAAAAGCTGATTCAGTAACCATTGATGGGCATAAACAATTATATTTACCAATGGGTATTGGTATGGTATTTTTCCGCGACCCTTATCTAGCTTCTTCAATCGAAAAACATGCTAGTTATACCATGCGTAAGGGATCGTTTGATTTAGGTAAACGTGCTTTAGAAGGCTCTCGACCAGGCATGGCTTTATTTTTACACGCTGGTTTAAAGCTGATTGGGCTTAAGGGATATGAGTTTTTGATTGATGAAGGAATTCGGAAAACTCAATACATGGCTGCTCGGATTTCGGCGATGCCCGAATTTGAATTGTTGGCAGAGCCTGATACTAATTTGTTAATTTATCGTTATATTCCAGAGCAATTTCGAGTGATAATTTCTAAAAAACAGTTAACAGAGACAGATAATCAAAGCATCAATAATTTTAATGAATATTTACAAAAGATGCAGCGTCAGATTGGTCGCACTTTCATCTCACGAACGACAAAAACAACTATTAGCTTGGGTAAAGAAATTCCTGTAATTGCTATGCGTGCGGTCATTGCCAATCCATTAACTACCGAGGAAGATATTGAGGCGGTTTTAAATGACCAAATTCAGATTGCTTCTGAAATTTTAATTTCATATTTAGCAAAAACGAATAATTAGTTAAGTCTTGTTGAGCGCTTTGAAGTTAGAGAAAATATGATAAGGTTTTGACTTATGGACACAGCAAACAATTTTATTCATAGCTTAAATTATAAAGATGAAATCGCTATTATTGGTATGGCGGGTCGTTTTCCTGGAGCAAATGAAATTGATAGCTTTTGGAAAAACCTGCGGGATAGTGTAGAGTCAATTTCTTTTTTCACAGATGAGGAACTAATATCTGCTGGGGTAGATTCCGCATTGCTGAATGATCCCAATTACGTGAAAGCAAGCGGCATATTAGAAGATATAGATTTATTTGATGCTTCATTTTTTAGTTTTTCTCCGAGAGAAGCCGAAACTACAGACCCACAACACCGCCTTTTTATAGAATGTGTTTGGGAAGCTTTAGAAAATGCTGCCTACAACTCGGAAACTTATAGTGGTCAAATTGGTCTTTTTGCTGGTGTTGCTGCAAGTACTTACCTGCTTTCAAATTTATATTTCAATCATGATTTGATGGAATCAGCAGACAGTTACCAGATTTTGATTGGAAACGACAAAGACTTTTTACCCACGCAAGTTTCTTATAAATTGAACTTGAGAGGACCAAGTATCAACGTTCAAACTGCCTGTTCTACATCATTGGTTGCTGTCCACCTAGCCTGCCAAAGTTTACTAAATGGTGAAAGTGATATGGCTTTAGCAGGGGGTGTTACCGTTGGAGTGCCGCAAAAAATTGGTTACCAATATCAACAAGGAGGAATTCATTCTCCTGATGGTCATTGTCGAGCTTTTGACGCTAAAGCGAAAGGAACTAATGGTGGCAATGGTTTAGGTGTAGTAGTATTGAAAAGATTAGAGGATGCTATTGCTGATGGTGATTTTATTTATGCAGTAATAAAGGGTTCAGCTGTTAATAACGATGGCTCTTTAAAGGTTGGATATACAGCCCCTAGTGTTGATGGTCAAAGGAAAGTTATTTTAGAAGCTTTAGCTTTAGCTGGAGTCGAAGCTGAGACTATTTCTTATGTAGAAACGCACGGTACAGGAACCATTTTAGGAGACCCGATTGAAATTAAAGCTCTCACACAAGCTTTTCGTGCTAGCACAAATAAAAAAGGTTTTTGTGCTATTGGTTCAGTAAAGACTAATGTTGGACATTTGGATGCAGCATCTGGTGTAACAGGCTTAATTAAAACAGTCCTTGCATTAAAACATAAACAAATACCTCCAAGTTTGCACTTTCAAGATCCAAATCCACAGATAGACTTTGCCAATAGCCCCTTTTACGTCAATACCAAATTATCCGAGTGGAAAACCAATGGAACACCCCGCAGAGCAGGTGTGAGTTCTTTTGGTATTGGCGGGACTAATGCCCATATTATTTTGGAAGAATCTCCAGTGGAGACGCAACCTGGCGCGTTTTTACACTCCCGTCCGTGGCAATTGTTGTTGCTCTCAGCCAAAACCAGCACAGCTTTAGACACTAAGACAGTGGAACTGCGTGATTATTTAGAGCAAAACCCCGATATTCTCTTACCAGATGTCGCTCATACCTTACAAGTAGGTCGTCGAGCTTTTGACTATCGCCGCATCGTGATTTGCCAAGACCCAAATGATGCAGTGAAATCGCTTAAGAGCCAATACCCACAACGTATTTTTAGTCAGCACCACAAGCCAGGTCACTGTCCAGTCATCTTGATGTTTTCAGGACAAGGGTCACAATATGCAAACATGGGTCGGGAACTATATGAAGTCGAACCGACGTTTAAAAAACATATAGATACTTGCGCTGTGATTTTGCAAGAGCATCTGGGTATTGATATCCGTTCCCTACTTTATCCCAGAGAAGAAGATACTGAAACTGCTTGTTTGCAACTACAACAAACAGCCTTCACCCAAAGTGCGTTATTCGTTACAGAGTACGCCCTGGCTCAGTTATTAATGTTTTGGGGTGTACGACCAGAAGCAATGATTGGTCATAGTATTGGGGAATATGTCGCCGCAACCATTGCAGATGTATTTTCTCTAGAGGATGCCTTAAAAATTGTGGCAAAAAGAGGACAGTTGATGCAA
>NZ_NOLK01000292.1:0-4557 GCF_002245985.1 Nostoc sp. 'Peltigera membranacea cyanobiont' 232 | reverse complement strand
GGATAGGGAGGGAAGCAGGAAGTTTTGAATTATAAGTAACTAATGGTTTTAATATTTAATGAATAAAAGCAACATTTTTGGCTGATATTTTGTCACGATAGATTAACTGAATAAAATCGGTGGAGTCTTGCAAGGAGAGAAAACCCACCTAAAATAGGTGTAAGGAGAGAAACAACATGTCTAATAACCGTTCTGGAGTATTTATTGGCGGTTTTATGCTGGGAGCTACCATCGGTGCGTTAACCGGTTTGCTCGTGGCTCCACGCACAGGGCGCGAAACGCGTAAAATTTTGAAAAAATCTGCTGATGCTATCCCAGAATTAGCAGAAGATTTATCAACGAGTGTGCAAATCCAAGCAGATCGTCTCTCTGCCAGCGCACTACGAAACTGGGATGAGACTTTAGATCGATTACGGGAAGCGATCGCAGCAGGTGTAGATGCCACTCAGAAGGAAAGCCAAATCTTAAAGCGGCAAACATCACCTGAAGACTCAGATTATCTTCCCCAGCAATTAGAACGCTCATAAATGACATTATCGTGATTGATCCCCTGTTTTGGTTGGGACTCTCTTTACTTTTAGTCGCCACAAGCTTGACTGCGGTTTTAGTGGCGGCAATACCGGCTTTGCAAGAGTTAGCACGCGCGGCTCGCAGTGCAGAAAAGCT
The DNA here is from genome assembly GCF_002245985.1 of Nostoc sp. 'Peltigera membranacea cyanobiont' 232. Classification (NCBI taxonomy): domain Bacteria; kingdom Bacillati; phylum Cyanobacteriota; class Cyanophyceae; order Nostocales; family Nostocaceae; genus Nostoc; species Nostoc sp. 'Peltigera membranacea cyanobiont' 232. Next base: position 3,891 of record NZ_NOLK01000292.1, on the reverse strand, counting down.
ATTTGATACCCTCTCACGGGAGTTACCGCCCACTCTAGAAGCTATTCGTGTGACTGGTTTGGAAATCACTGACTTAACTGATGATGTCAGTGAAGGTGTAAAAAGTGCCAGTCAAGTAGCTAAACAAGTCGATCAAAGTCTTGATAGTGCAAGGATTCAGGCTCAAAATCTGCAAGTAGGCACACGCAGCATCTTTGTTGGTGCGAAAGCTGCTTGGAGAAACTTCACCCGCCAGAAACCCACGAGGCGAAACAGCGATCGCTTACCAAGCAATGAACAACCACCACTAACGTTGCAAGAACGAGAAATGCTCAGGCAAGAAAATCGCCGGATAAAAACGGAACTATATCGCACTCATGAGGGTTACAACGACGCTGCTAACTGGGAAAGCAATTTTGATGACGAAGATTGAATTCATTGGGAATGGGAAGATCGAGCAGAAATAAGCGATCCCCAATGCCCGATTACCAAAAACGCTTTGCTTTGATCCCTTACATTAGAGTAAAGTAAACAAGTGTAAAGAACTATCATTTTTCCCGTACTCTTTTAAAACAACTTGTTCACTTCTACCGTTGATATTTGTATAAAAACGTCCATGCAATCTTGTTTTTGGCGACGAATTCTGGTATCTATTGCAGTATTTTTCCTGGCTGGGTCAATTTGGGTCATGCATTCTCCTCCAGCACTGGCTTATGATAATCCTGAGTTACTCCCTGACACCTTTACTCCAGTTGTAGACTTAGCTAGATCTCTACCTGTACTGCAAGAAGAAAAGCTTGTCAAAGATTTAGAACAGTTTGAAGCCGATACGGGCTGGAAACTGCGAGTATTGACCCAGTATGACCGCACCCCAGGTCGGGCAGTTATCAAATATTGGGGTTTGGATGACAAAAGCATTTTACTAGTCGCCGATTCTCGTGGCGGTAACATCCTCAGTTTTAGCGTCGGCGATGCTGTTTATGAACTTTTACCCAGAACATTCTGGATAGAACTGCAAACCCGCTTCGGTAATTTGTACTTTGTCCGCGAACAAGGCGAAGACCAAGCCATTCTGCAAGCTTTAGAATCAGTTAAAGGCTGTTTGCTCAAAGGTGGTTGCAATGTTGTTCCTGGACTGCCACGAGAGCAATGGATTCTCACCTTGATTACCTCAGTCATTGGTGGGATAATCTGTGGATTTGCAGCCCAACCCCGCGAGAAAGGACAAGTTTTTGCTTGGCAATGGGCTTTAATTTTCTCACCTTTGTGGGGAATCTTATTTATCGCCTTTGGTATTGGGCCAGTGGTGACGCGCACAAGCGACTGGCTACCTCTAGTTCGCAATATCTCTGGCTTTATTATCGGTGTTTTGGTTGCCTACCTATCTCCTATTTTCAGTCGGTCTTCTTCTAGTAATGAGTTATGAGTGCTGAGTTAGAAGTTATGAGTTTTTAATTAACTTATAACTCCTAACTCCTAAATGCCTGAAGCTGATAAGCTGAAAGCTAATATTTAAGAAGCTCAACAAAAATGGAATGGCACGTAACTGATGCTCAAAGTTTAGCAATCATTGACAATGAAATTGAAAATCATGTTCTTTCACCCGCAGAATACGAGATTGTGCGTCGGGTAATATACTCTACAGCTGACTTTGAGTATAAGTCTTTGATTCGTTTCTCTGAGCGTGCCTTGCAAGCAGGAGCAGCAGCACTAGCCGCCCGTACCACGATTGTGGTAGATGTACCGATGGTACAAGTAGGTATTGCCTACGAAATTCAAAACACCTTTGCTAATCCGGTGTATTGCAGCATGGAAGCTTTGACACGACCTCAAAAAGAAAAAACTCGGGCAGCATGGGGAATCGAAACCTTAGCAAAGCGTTATCCAGAGGGCATTTTTGTGGTAGGTCAAGCGCAAACAGCACTAACAGCACTACTAGATTTAATTGAAGCTGAAGAAATTAGACCTGCTTTGATAATTGCGACTCCAGTGGGATTTGTTGATGTTGATGAAGCGAAGGGGCGTTTACAAGACTCCCTAGTGCCTCATATTACCATTGAGAGTCGCAAAGGTAATGCAGTTGTAGCAGCTGCGATCGTTGATGGATTGGTAGACTTGGCTTGGCAAGCCTATGGACAAGATAGAAATCGGGGAAATTAGGAAAGTCGATTGTATTGTACTCTTTATGTAAAATATTATTTAAAATTACTGAAGATCCTGATATTTTTGTTAAGTAGTGCCGAGAAAGGAGCCTTTTCTTGTGGTAATTCAAGGTTTCAGATTAAGCGCATATCTTGCAATTCCCGTGGTGTTGAGTTTTTTGGTTGAGGGAGACAAGATAAAAGTATCTTCAATTGAAAACCTTCGCCAGGTATCCACTAACAAGGAAATTATCCTACCCAGTCGTGAGCTAATCAGCACTAAGACGAGTCCGAAAACATACTATGTTAGTGGTAATGGAAACGACAAAAATGGCGGACTCTCTACTTCATCTGCTTTTAGGACAATTCAAAGGGCAGCAAATCTGACTAACCCTGGCGATACAGTATTGATTATGAACGGAGTATACACAAATTCCGCTCAAGCTGGGAGTGCAGTAACTATTCAACGTTCTGGAACTGCAAAATCATGGATTAGGTATAAAGCATATCCTGGTCATTTTCCAAAAATTCAACATAATACATGGAACGGTATTCTGATTTCAAAGGGAGCTTCATATATCGAACTCAATGGGCTGGAGGTGATAGGGAACAATGCCAACATCACCCTTGATTATGCATTAAGTCAGAAGACTAATAGATCGAATCGGTTTACAAGCGGAAACTGCATAAACATTGACGGACGAACCAGTGGTCATGTTCATCACATAAATATTGTGAACAACAAAGTGCATGGCTGTGGAGGAACAGGTATCGCAGTAATTGAGGCTGATTATGTGAAGGTGGATAATAACACTGTATTCGATAATGCCTGGTATGGTGTTTATGGTGGTAGTGGTATCTCAATTTTGCACAATTGGAATTCTGACAGCAACCGGGGATACAAGATGTTTGTTACCAACAACAAGACCTATAACAATCGCATGTACATCCCTTGGATTGAAGTCGGTAGGATCACAGATGGTAATGGCATTATTATCGATGGTTCCAGGAATGAGCGACAAGACTCAAAGTTGGATGCATATATAGGGCGTACTTTAGTTAAAAACAATCTTGCATTTAATAATGGTGGTTCAGGCATTCATTCATTTTTAAGCGATCATATTGATATTGTAAATAACACGGCTGTTTTAAATAATCAGAGTCCAGAAATTAAGGGAGGACAGATATTTGCCCATACCTCATCTGATGTCAGAATTCTAAATAATATTCTCTATGCTTTTCCTGGTAAGGATATTAACGTTAACACTAAAAATAAAAACGTTGTTTATGACTATAATATCTATATCAATACTTCTAAGATAAGTGTTAAAGGCCCTCACGATATTGTTGCAGATTCCAATTTCTTAAAAAAGTATCCCACTCTAGAGAAAACATCTCGCGATTGGAAATCGCGGCTAGATAAACAAAACCCGCCAACACGGACGTATGTAGAGCCGAAGTCAGCAGGTTTTGTTTGCGGGACAGTCACCTATCGTTTGAAAGGGAAGCTTATAAAGGTGGGATGCTCTCTGTAAAATACGGACATCGTTTGGTCAACTATCCATACAGCAGTTTGGTTTTCAAATGGGTACAAAACGTAGGACTCAAAATCACAGATAAAAAGTTTCTATCTCCTGCCTCAAAACCCTTAACTTTGTACTTCATGTAAAGGAAAACTACTGTAAGTTCCCACCCCAGTCGTGAGGTAGGTGGGAATCCTTTACCCGCATTTCTCACAAGTTTGAAATGCAGAGGGGCAGAGGGGCAGAGG
>NZ_NOLK01000291.1:0-4563 GCF_002245985.1 Nostoc sp. 'Peltigera membranacea cyanobiont' 232 | reverse complement strand
GTGCAGGGGTGCAGGGGTGCAGAGGGGATTTTCTAAATATCTGAACGCAATGCCTAAAATTTCTTCTTTCTCCCCTGCTCCTCCGCTCCTCTGCACCCCTGCTGCCTCAACGATTTTCCCTTATCAAGCGTGCCATTCACCCATACCCTATACCCCAAATAAGATTAATCTGGCTGACTACAGTATTTATTCGTCTGATTGACTAACGTATCCGACTGTTGGCCAAGGGTTGTAGCCGTTGTCAGGGCTGAGTCAATATCAGTTCTCGCCTTTTGGATTTTTTCTCTACCAGATGCCGAGGCTTCTGCTGTTTTGGTTGTACCAAGCGCCTTACCGGCTTTAGCGATCGCTTGACTGAGATTCTGAAAAATGTTGACAAAACTGCTTTGAAATTCTTTCAGCTTGGGATCTGTTAAATTCAGTTCCTTAATCGATTTAGTTACAAATTCTAAATCTTTAGACAGTTGTATGCTGGTGATCACTTGCGTTCCTTTATTTTTATCAATCAAAGAAGTTCCAGCATTCACAACTTTAATCAATCGCTGGCACTGGGAGACTTTGTTCTCGGTGCAACTGCTAACGAACAAAGCAATGCTCAGACTAACAGGAAGAATAACAGTATATTTATGTAAAACAGACATGAACACCCCAACAGCAATAAAATCCAGACTATAGTATCCAATATTACGAGTAAATAAGGTAATTAAGGTAGTGGAGATTAGACAGGAGTGAGAAAACTCGCTTCATACACCTTGCAACTCCGTTAACTAATCTTTGAACTGCGTTCATCCACCTTTGATCCTCGTCAAGGACTCTTTGAACTGGATTAATCTATCTTTTGACAACTATATAGAGCAGAAAGCCCAAAGTAATATCTTGACTGCGCTAGCCTTTAACTCTCTGGCTCATTAATTTCACCCTTATCTTTGCTATTTTTTGATAGACTCTTTTAGCGATGGATTCACTATTACGACATTTTGCACTTAGTTGTAATAAGTACTTATTTGTCAGTAATTATTTTTGATTGATACATTAGCTATACTAATACTAAAAAGTTTTCACATAGTCTTGATAAACTGTATATTTGCTGACTTAAGGAGTTAATGGTACAGTATTTATTGTCTGTATAAAAAATTATGTAAGCGAACAAGCATTATCATAAAAACTACTGGTTAAATGTAAAGTTTAGATGAATTTTAGAAAAATATTTTGAATTGAGGTGCGAGAATTACTAAACTTTTCAGAACAACTAACTGTAACAAAACTATTCATCTAATTTTGACCAACCAAGTTCAATCAATAAAGCCAAACATCTGCTGGCTTTATTTGCCTGGGTTTTTACACATCCTCGTTCTGTAATGTTAAATCATGAAAATTAACTCATCCAACTCGCTGTTAACAGTACCAACTGGGCCACTAAAGATTTCAGAGTTGCCCCCTAACCATCTGGGTACGAGTGGTGAATCTATTTATCTTTCTCTAGTAATTCCTACTTATAAAGAGCGTGACAACATCAAGAATGTGGTCAGTATATTGAGTCAGTTACTGGATGAATCTATTCCAGGAAACTATGAACTAATTGTGGTAGACGATGATAGCCCAGACCGAACTTGGGAAATAGCACAATCCTTGACGCAAGAATACCCTCAGTTGCGAGTAATGCGACGACAGCAAGAACGGGGGCTTTCTTCAGCAGTGATTCGGGGATGGCAAGCAGCTACCGGGAATGTGTTGGGGGTGATTGATGGAGATTTGCAGCATCCACCAGAGGTGCTGATGCAACTGTTGCGTAGTGTTGAGCAGGGTGCAGATTTAGCAGTAGCCAGCCGTCACGTTGAAGGAGGCGGTGTTAGTAGCTGGAGTGTTGTTAGGCGTTTCTTGTCTCGTGGCGCTCAGTTGTTAGGCTTGGTGATATTACCGGGAGTACTGGGCAGAGTTTCTGACCCGATGAGCGGTTATTTTATGGTGCGCCGGAGTGCGATCGCCAATGCAAGACTCAATCCAGTCGGATACAAAATTCTCTTAGAAGTAATCGGGCGGGGAAAAGTAGACCAAGTAGCCGAAGTTGGGTATGTGTTCTGCGAACGCAAAGAGGGTGAGAGTAAGGTTACATGGAAGCAATATATAGATTACATCCATCACCTAGTGCGGTTGCGGCTTTCTACAGGGCGGGTGGGAAGATTTAGTAGAAAGGTCAATTTCCCCATTGGTCGATTCCTCCGCTTTGGGTTGGTTGGCTTTAGTGGTGTGTTTGTAGATTTAACGGTGTTTTACTTGCTGCGGACTGTGATTCATTTAGGTTTAACTCGCAGTACGATTCTTTCGGCCGGAGTGGCAATCATAAATAATTTCCTATGGAATGATTTATGGACTTTTAGTGATATTTCTCAGAGACAACGCGATCCGCATCAACGTTTCAAGCGATTCTTGAAGTTCAGTGCGATCTGTTTAGCAGGAGTTGTATTACAAGCTCTAATAATTAACTTTCTCTATAATGTCTTAGGAATAAATCAGTATTTAGCTAAGTTGATAGCGATCGCAGTTGCGACAATCTGGAATTTCTGGATTAATTTGAAACTTAGCTGGCGCGTTACCGACGTGAAATAATCACAATGAGGGATTTGAGATTTTGATTTTTGTTTTTAGACTTTAGAACGAACTTAAATCTAAAACGTCAAATCTACAAATTCATCCGTGTGAGGCCAGGCAATGAGAGTTCTTTTTCAAGGTGCATTTTATTTTTACAGAAAAATTATTGCCTATACGACTCATTTCGTACAGATGGTAGATTTAAGCTCTGCCTTAGAACACAAGCATTGGCATAATTGGCAGGCTCATCTCCCACCTTCCTGGCTTCACCCTTTTCTGAACTTGATGTGGTTAATCATCGGCATCAGCTTGCGCCTAGCCAACTTGACTGCAAAGCCTCCTTGGACTGATGAGTTTGCCACCTTGGTGTTTAGCTTAGGGAATACTTTTTCACCAGTACCCCTAGATCGAGCGATCGCACCTGACATCCTATTACAACCACTGCAACCAAACCCAGCAGCTAGTATTGGTGATGTTATTCATAACTTAGCTACACAAGATAGTCATCCACCACTGTATTTTGTGCTGGCTCACCTGTGGATGAAATTATTTCCCAGCGATGGCGGATTAGTATCGCTGTTTGCGGCGCGATCGCTACCAGCTATAATTGGTGCTGCCTTAATTCCGTGTGTTTACATTTTAGGTAAGGTAGCATTTCGTTCATCACTAGTGGGACACTTAACTGCTGCGATGATGGCAGTATCACCCTACGGTGTATTTTTATCACAAGAAGCCCGTCATTACACTTTGGCAGCTTTATGGGTAACTGCTTCCCTTACCTGCTTAGTAATTGCTACACGTCATATTCAAAACCGTACACCTTTACCCATCTGGATAGCACTTTTTTGGGTAGGAATTAATGCTTTAGGTATTGCGACTCATTACTTTTTCACCCTTACCCTCTGCACAGAAGCGATAGTTTTGATTTTTCTGGCTTGGCTGCAATTGCAGACTAGCCAAAAATTTTCTCTCCTCTTCTCTCCTCCCTGGCGGCGCATCTATGCCGTTGCTACAGGTACTTGTGTGGCGGGTTTAATTTGGATACCAACCTTGTTAGAGAATGAAAATCGTGGTGCTTTGACCGAGTGGATTCGAGGTTCGCGCGGCGGGCTAGATTGGTTAAACCCCATTTTTCAAGCTTTAGGAACATTGATTGCCATGATTTCGCTGTTACCAGTTGAATCTTCACAACTAGTAGTTGTGATTCCTTCTGGAGTGGTGATGCTGACTTTCTTTATTTGGGCAGTACCAATTTTGCTGCGGGGGATAAAGATTCAACTACAGCACCCAGAAAACCGGATTATGATTCAGGTGTTTGCTGGAATCGTTATCAGTGCGATCGCTTTATTCTTTATCTTTGCCTACTTTTTCGGGATTGACCTAACTAGAGGTGCTAGATATAACTTTGTTTACTTTCCCGCGATCGTTATTTTACTAGGTGCAAGTCTTGCAGTTTGCTGGCATCCTCCCAAGGAACTGATGGAAAAAAATGGGATTAAAAGTATAGGTAGATGGGGAATAAACGGTAAAAAAGCCGTGATGTTAATCTGGCTAATGGGATTTTTCAGTGCAGTTACAGTAATTTGCAATCTCGGCTATCAAAAATATTATCGCCCTGACCTGTTTGTGCAGCTAATTCAACAAACATCCCCAGTACCAGTACTGATTGCCACCACTCATAAAACTTATGTACACACTGGAGAAATGATGGGGGTAGCTAGGGAGTTTAAACTTGCCAATTCACCTCAACAACCTCTGTTTCTCCTTGCCCATCAAGATCGAGATCCTAATACTTCTACCATTGCGCTAGAAAATACTTTAAAGAAGTTACCACGACCTTTAGACTTGTGGCTGGTAAACTTTCACGCCCCCGTAGCAGAAACTGTTAAAACATGCGTGATATCTGATACTCAATCTTTACCAAGCATAAACGGCTACGAATATAAACTTTATCATTGCCAATAAGCTGGGGAT
>NZ_NOLK01000290.1:0-4619 GCF_002245985.1 Nostoc sp. 'Peltigera membranacea cyanobiont' 232 | reverse complement strand
CTGCTCCCCTGCTCCCCTGCTCCCCTGCACAAGCTTTGAGATGTGGTGAGAAATCCGGGATAGAACTTGATGAGCGTGCCACCATCCAGCAAACAATAAACTTGAGAATTTTAGTAAGCAAGAATACAAAATATTGTGATGGCGGATTGGCTTGATATTATTATTAAAATGTTAATATGTTGAGAATAAGCAGTTAAAATCCATAACTGTTAAAAAGAGAGGAACACAATGTCAGAAACGCAAACTTTGTTACGGAATTTTGGTCATGTATATGACAATCCTGTTTTGCTGGATCACAGCGTAACTGCTCCAGTCACAGAAGGATTCAACGTTATATTAGCTAGTTTCCAAGCACTGTACTTGCAGTACCAAAAACATCATTTTGTAGTTGAAGGCTCAGAATTTTACTCTCTGCATGAGTTTTTTAACGAAAGCTACAACCAAGTACAAGACCACCTTCATGAAATTGGAGAACGTTTGGATGGACTGGGTGGTGTGCCAGTAGCTACCTTTAGCAAACTAGCAGAATTAACCTGTTTTGAGCAAGAATCTGAAGGCGTATATTCCTCTCGCCAAATGGTGGAAAATGACCTAGCTGCCGAACAAGCAATCATTGGCGTAATTCGTCGTCAAGCTGCTCAGGCAGAGAGTTTAGGCGATCGGGGTACACGCTATCTGTACGAAAAGATTTTGTTGAAAACTGAAGAACGCGCTTATCATTTGTCTCACTTCCTCGCTAAAGACAGCTTAACTTTAGGGTTTGTCCAAGCTGCTCAAAGCTAAAACTCTCCTAATCTAGATTTGTCTACTAGACTAAAAGCAAAAGTTGGCCGCACGAAGTCTTAAAATATTATAAAAAATGGCAGAGAATGGTATCCTTATTTCTCTGCCATTTTTAATTTAAGTAAACATATTCTCATAATATTTAATGTTGATAACATTTAGCAATTAGCTAGTTAATAAATATTTTTATCTAAGAAATTTATTTATCCTGAATAAGCAGACAGATATATCCCACAAAAAATCACAATTTGTTGCAAATTTTCATCAAATTAAATAATAAATATTCGCAAAAGCTTTAAAAATTTGAGCATCACAATTAAATAAAATTGGAAATACAAAATATTTATTGGGAATTAGGTATTGGGAATTGAGGAAATGCTTACTTAAAAACTCTCCCACAGTCCCCAGTACCTAATCCCCAATCCTCAGTCCCTAATCCCCTTTCTGTCATCAAACCTAGAAAACTTAATAATAAAAAGCACGACAGGGTGTAAAGACCCTTAAAATAATCAGGATTTGTATTCTCATACTCCAAGGCAACGACTATGCCCCGCCGTGATGACCTCCGGAAGATTCTACTGTTAGGCTCTGGCCCAATTGTGATTGGACAAGCCTGTGAGTTTGACTACTCTGGCACTCAAGCCTGCAAAGCGCTGCGAGAAGAAGGCTATGAAGTGGTTTTGGTCAACTCCAATCCTGCAACGATTATGACTGACCCGGAAACGGCCGATCGCACTTACATTGAGCCGTTAACTCCAGAATTGGTCGAAAAAGTCATTGAGAAAGAACGCCCCGATGCTTTACTACCAACAATGGGAGGACAAACCGCCCTCAACCTCGCCGTTGCTTTAGCCAAAAATGGCGTGTTGGAAAAGTATGGCGTTGAGTTAATCGGCGCTAAACTCCCAGCGATCGAAAAAGCCGAAGATCGAAAACTTTTTGGTGAAGCAATGGCCAGGATTGGGGTAGCTGTGTGTCCCAGCGACACAGCCGAATCTTTGGAAGAAGCCAAAGCTGTTGCTCGTCAAATTGGTACTTATCCCCTAATTATTCGTCCAGCTTTCACAATGGGTGGAAGTGGCGGCGGTATTGCTTACAACCAAGAAGAATTTGAAGAAATGGCACAGGTAGGTATAGATGCTAGTCCTGTTTCGCAAATTCTCATTGACCAGTCCTTACTCGGCTGGAAAGAATATGAACTCGAAGTGATGCGTGACCTAGCAGATAACGTGGTGATTATCTGCTCCATCGAAAACCTTGACCCGATGGGCATTCACACTGGGGATTCTATTACCGTCGCTCCCGCGCAAACCCTCACTGATAAAGAATATCAAAGGCTGCGGGATATGGCAATTAAAATCATCCGCGAGATAGGTGTGGAAACTGGCGGTTCTAATATTCAATTTGCTGTTAATCCGGTTAATGGCGATGTCGTCGTAATTGAGATGAATCCCCGCGTTTCCCGCAGTTCGGCTTTATCTTCCAAAGCTACAGGTTTTCCCATCGCTAAAATTGCTGCAAAGCTAGCTGTGGGCTACACCCTGGATGAAATTCAAAATGACATCACCAAGAAAACTCCCGCGTCCTTTGAGCCGACAATTGACTATGTGGTGACAAAAATCCCCCGCTTCGCCTTTGAAAAGTTCCCTGGTTCCGACCCAGTGCTGACAACTCAAATGAAGTCAGTCGGAGAAGCGATGGCAATTGGACGGACTTTCAACGAATCCTTCCAAAAGGCACTGCGATCGCTCGAAACAGGACGCGCTGGTTGGGGTTGCGATCAAGCTGAGAAATTACCCAGTGGCGAACAAATCCGCGCCCAACTGCGGACACCTAACCCCGATCGCATTTTCTCCGTGCGCCATGCTTTACAACTAGGGATTAGTGCTGAGGAAATCTACGAACTAACTGGTATCGATCCGTGGTTTTTAGATAAATTTCAGCAACTCCTAGATGTCGAAAAATTCCTGAAGCGGACACCCTTGCAGCAATTGACAAAAGAGCAACTTTATGAAGTGAAACGGGATGGATATAGCGATCGCCAAATTGCTTATGCGACCAAAACCACCGAAGACGAAGTTCGCGCTTACCGCAAGTCACTAGAAATTATCCCAGTTTACAAAACTGTGGATACCTGCGCTGCTGAGTTTGAAGCCTTTACCCCCTACTATTACTCTACCTACGAAGAAGAAACAGAGGTAATGCCCGCAACCAAGCCCAAAGTGTTGATTTTGGGTGGTGGCCCGAACCGCATTGGCCAGGGAATTGAGTTTGATTATTGTTGTTGTCACGCCGCTTATGCCTTAAAAGATGCGGGGTATGAGACGATTATGGTCAACTCAAACCCAGAGACAGTTTCGACGGACTACGATACCAGCGATCGCCTTTACTTTGAGCCTTTAACAAAAGAAGATGTCCTTAACATCATCGAAACTGAAAATCCAGTCGGAATAATAATCCAATTTGGCGGACAAACACCGCTAAAGCTGGCTATCCCATTACAAGAGTTTCTTAACAATGACACCTCAGGACTGCTGACTAAAATTTGGGGGACATCGCCAGATTCCATCGACATGGCGGAAAACCGGGAACGGTTTGAAAAGATTCTCCAACAGTTGAATATTGCCCAACCGCCGAATGGCATTGCGCGGAGTTACGAAGATGCGCTGATTGTCGCCAAACGCATTGGCTATCCAGTGGTGGTGCGCCCCAGTTATGTATTAGGGGGGCGGGCGATGGAAATCGTCTATTCCGATACTGAGTTGGAACGCTACATGAGCTTTGCAGTCCTCATAGAACCAGAACATCCGATTTTGATTGATAAGTTTTTGGAAAACGCCATTGAAGTCGATGTCGATGCGATCGCCGATCGTACAGGGCGGGTAGTTATTGGTGGCATTATGGAACACATTGAGCAAGCGGGGATTCACTCAGGGGATTCTGCTTGTTCCTTACCCTCTATTTCCCTATCACCAGCAGTTCTCAATCAAATTCGTACTTGGACAGTACAGCTAGCACAAGCGCTGTCAGTCGTGGGATTGATGAATATTCAATTTGCCGTTGTCGGTGCAAGTACTTATTCTCCCCAAGTTTACATTTTGGAAGCAAACCCCCGCGCTTCCCGCACAGTGCCCTTTGTCTCTAAAGCAACAGGCATACAGTTAGCGAAATTAGCATCCTTAATTATGTCGGGTAAAACCTTAGAGGAGCTACATTTCACCGAGGAAGTTATTCCCACACATATTGCAGTAAAAGAAGCAGTATTACCCTTTAATAAATTCCCAGGAACTGATACAATATTGGGCCCAGAAATGAGATCCACTGGTGAGGTGATGGGGATTGACACCGACTTTGGCCGGGCCTTTGCCAAAGCGGAACTGGGTGCTGGGGAGCGTTTACCACTGACTGGAACTGTATTTGTATCAATGAGCGATCGCGATAAAGCTGCCGCAGGTGCTGTGGTGAAGGAATTTATCGATTTGGGCTTTACAGTGATGGCTACCCTTGGTACACGCCAAGTTCTTCTCGAACAGGGGTTAAATATTGAATTGGTGCTTAAACTTCATGAAGGCCGTCCCCACGTCCTAGATGCAATCAAAAACAAAAAAATCCAACTTATTATCAACACACCTTCCGGGGAAGAAGCCCAGACTGATGCTAAGTTAATCCGCCGTACAGCTTTAGCTTACAAAATCCCCATTATAACCACCATTGCCGGCGCAAAAGCTACCGTTGCCGCTGTCCGTTCTTTACAAAACACAACTTTGGACGTAAAAACCATTCAAGAGTACTGCCCGATTACGAGGGAGTAGGGAGCAGGGGGAGCAGGGGGAGCA
>NZ_NOLK01000029.1:0-72893 GCF_002245985.1 Nostoc sp. 'Peltigera membranacea cyanobiont' 232 | reverse complement strand
CAAAAAAAAAGAGTTTATGACCACAGCACAGGTCTAAAATTCAATGTATTGAAGATGGCGATCGCTGACAACAGAAACATTGGATGATTTGTATGGCTAAACCAGTAGGCGAAAAAGTTCCCAAACAGATGGAAGGGAAATTTGAAGAAATCACCCGCCTCACCGATGCCTTTTGCTCTCAACATCTCAACGCCGAATATGCCGAGATGTCGCGCCAACTTGGGGCTGCTCTGTGCCGCAAGCGTCCCTCACCCCTAGCAGCAGGGCAAGCTAAGTCATGGGCTTGTGGCATTGTTCACGCTCTCGGTATGGTTAACTTTCTCTTCGATTCCTCCCAGACTCCTTATATCAAAGCTAGCGAACTGTACCAAGTCTTTGGCGTAGCGGAAAGTACCGGACAGGGGAAATCTAAAACAATTCGGGATGCGATGAAGATGAGTTACTATGACACGACTTGGTGTTTGCCCAGCCGACTAGATAAGCATCCGACTGCCTGGTTAATTTCCGTCAACGGATTACCTATAGATACGCGTTACGCTCCTAGCGAGATTCAAGAAGAGGCATTCCGCAGGGGTTTAATTCCCTATTTACCACCGATAAATGATTCCTTTTGAGATATAAAAGTGCTTAAAGTCATAGTGAAACACTTTTCAAACAACCTCTTAAACGTTGGATATCAAGAATGTTTCTAGTGTCAGCGAAGAGAATGCTCCCAAATCATCATAATTAGCAATTAGCTGATACATTTCGTAATTGTTAATTAACCAATTGGCGATTAGAGAAAAGGGAGTACCTATACTGATTGAGCTAGGGCAATTAATAGAAACACCGTCAGGTAAATAGTAATATTTATGTCCTGATCTATGCCAAGTAAATTGAGTGACTATTGGTTCGGAAATCTTCAGATTCGGAGTAATAGTCATAGATATACCTTGCCAATCACCACTAAAATCTCGTTCTGGTAATTGATTTAATTCAGTTGACCAATATTTACTAGGTAATCCGTTACAATCTTCACGAATATTTGCGGTATGAAATAAATTTCCGCTTTCGTCGTAAACAATACCTACACTATGCCGTAAATCTTCATATCGAAAAAATAATTCTATCCCAAAATACGAGTTGGGTTTTAACTTCACTGTTGCCCAAGTAGCATGACCCGAAGCAAAAAAATATCCTCGCATCGTCTCGCGTGATGGGTGAAAAAGTCCATTATCTAAGCTATTTGACAGAAAATTAAATTCCCAACTCTCTTGCTTATTTTCGCCATTTGCATAACGATAAGTATTAGTATGGACAATTTTAGTCTTTTCTGGATTGCTTTCAAAACTTCTCAGACTTTGAAATGATTCTTTGACATCACCAACTGGTGTATATCGGGTCCAAATTCCATGCCAATTGAGCAAATGGTTAGTACAATAATTCCAATTTCGTTCTTTTACATCCATAATATTTGTGTCCAAAATATATTTAAAATCTCCCTTTTAAAAATAGTATTATGATCTATACCAGATCACCAATGGCAAAGAAATATTGGTAGAAACTGCTTAACGTTGGGAGTGGGAAAAAGTGCTGCAATATGCGAGTAGTTGAAAGCGTAGGCGTAGCCCGTCGCAGACATCGCTATTCATTCCAATCAACCAACACCGATTTTCAAATACGTTTTAGCCCTCAGTCCCTAACAACAACTTTAAATGCCTGGGAAGAGGTGTCCAAAAGCACAAACTTTAAATACGGCTAAAAAAATGGTGTTGCTAGATTCGGATGATAGATGATGATACCATCCTAGAAGCAGCGGTGGAAGCCGCAGTCTTTCTTCAAGAGAGCAGCTAAATTTCTTTGCCTAACTTAAAGCGATTGTCCAAGGTTTTTCAGATTATGGAAAACCATAAGGAGAAATCCAAATGAACTACGACATCAAAGACAAAACCATTTTGGTTACGGGCGCAAATCGCGGCATCGGCAAGGCGATAGTTGAGTCGTTTATTGAACACGGAGCCACCAAAGTCTATGCGGCTGTTCGTCAGATCAACAGTGTCTCCTCATTGGTTGAGCAATACGGCGATCAGGTAGTACCAATTCAGGTTGATTTAGGTGATCCCCAATCTATTGTTGCTGCTGCTCAAAATGCCCCAGATGTGCAAATAGTTGTAATGCAGGAGTTTTTCAAGCCGGAACTCCCCTAGCTGAGGATGCGATCGCCGCTCTCGAATTTCAGATGAAGATCAATGTATATGGATTGATCTACATGGCTCAGGCGTTTGCCCCGGTACTCAAAGCCAATGGAGGTGGTGTCTTTGCCCAAATCAATTCTGTTGCTTCGCTCAAGGGTTTCCCCGACTCTGCGACTTACTGTGCCTCAAAAGCTGCGGCCTATTCAATCACCCAGGCATTACGAGAACTATTGAGTGAGCAAGGCACGCTTGTGCTAAGTGTTCACCCTGGCCCGATTGCCACGGATATGGGCAATGCGGCAGGACTGACTGAGGTTGCAGAGCCACCTGCACTTGTGGCAGACGGGATAATAAAAGCTCTCAAAGCTGGGGATTTTCACGTCTTTCCTGACTCGATGGCTAAACAAATGGGCAATGCTTATAAGAGCTTTGCGGAAAATGTCGTTGAGGTGTCATCAAGTTAACTACATTGCAGGTTGACGCTCTAGAGGAGGGGAATTGGGTATTAAACAGCAAGCCCAAACCTTCTCGATTGTACAGATTCACTACTCCTCCTAATTCACCAGCACCCCATCAACACAAGCAATTCCCCACTGCGGAAACTTAACCAGCAATTTCTTGATTATTATCATCAGCGCCGGATCTTCATTCCAGCACGAGAGTAAAAAGTCAAACCTCGGATTCTGCCCCGAATTCGCCGCAACTTTGAGTTTCTGCATACGATCCGGTCGCAGATTTGACCGCGCTACAATCGCTTCATGCGATCACTTTTCAGCATTTGGGGACAGGTGCAGTCGCAAGCTAATCAGTGGGAGTTAAGGCAAACATTTCAATTATTGCTTCCTATATTTATTTTTAAACTTCTCCTATTACCCAACTAAATTTGTTTAAATAATCCTTTACTTGTTGGTAATTGGCTATCTCGCTTTTTGCCAGATATATTTTTGCTGCATTCTGAATGTCGGCTTTTCCCCCTTTGTAATCACCAAGTTCCAAGCGAGCACTACCTCTTCTAAAATAGGCTTCGGCGTTATTATAATTAAGTTGTATTGCATAGTTAAAGTCCTGAATACCTTGCTGATACTTACCTAGCAGGCAATAAGCGTCACCTCGTCTAAAATAGGCTTCACCATTATTAGGATTAAGTTGTAGCACATAGTTAAAGTCTTGAATACCATACTGATAGTTACCTACCAGACAATAAGCGTCACCTCGTTTAAAGTAAGCTTCAGCATTATTAAAATTAAGTTGAATGGCACAGTTAAAGTCTTCAATTGCTTGCTGATAATTTTTTAAATGATCATGAGCTATACCTCGATTCAAATACCCTTCAAAGTTTTGGTTATCAATATGGATAATATGATTACAGTCATCAATAGCTTGATAGTAGTCTTTTAGATGAGAATTAATTTCACATCTTCTCATTAAAGCTTCAATATAATTAGGATTAATTTGTATTGTCGAATTAAAGTCTTTAATTGCGTGCTGATAGTTTTCTAACAAACGGTAAGCCACACCTCGTATAAAAAAGTAATTAGCATCATTAGGATTAAGTTGAATGGCACAGTTAAGGTCTTCAATTACTCGCTGATAATTTCCTAAATGGTAATGAGCTATAGCTCGATTAAAATAACCTCCAGATTCTTGGGGGTCGAGATATATAATACGACTACAGTCTTCAACAACTGGCCAATAGTTTCCCAGATTAAAGTGATAAGATGCTCGGTTATAAAAAGCTTCAATGTCATAGGGATTATGCTGAATAGCAAGGGTATAATGCTCAATTGCCCTATCTTCTAATTTCTCAACATCTCTTATTTGCCTAATTTTGTGACGTACTCCTTCAGGTCGCAGCCAGCCGTAACCCGCGCAGCCAAGAGTGTAAAGCAGATTTTGGAAGTCTTTTTCGGTATAAGACGCAGTACCACTGCGAGTAAGTGCTAGAGTTATTTCTTCATCAGAGGGGTCGCGGTTTTCTAGTAAAGTAGCGGCGTAGGGCGTGCATAAAGTCAGGAAATTTTCTAGATAAGGTTGCGCCCCCTCGTCCCAGTCAGCAGGCAGTTGGTCTTCTAGTTCCCAGTCTAAAATCCACAGCTTCAACGTTTTGTCACGGCTTGCAGATAAAGCAAATCGACCATCTGTACTCAAAAAGACTGAGTTCACCCAGTCTGTGTGCCCTTCAAAAGTATGCAGACAGCGACCCGTTCGCACATCCCAGAGCTTCAGCGTATAATCAGCACTTCCAGATAAGGCAAATCGGTTGTCTGCACTTAGACTTACCGAAATTACGCTATCTGTGTGCCCTTCAAAGGTACGCAGACAATGACCCGTTTGCACATTCCATAACTTTATAGTTTCACCACTCCCAGACAGAGCAAATCGGTTGTGGATACTTAAATACCCTGAATTCAAACCCCGCAAGCCAGAGTCCCACTTAGTGTATTTACCAAATTCATATTTAGCAAGTTCAGCGTTTCTCTCCTCAATTGGTATGCGTTTCTCGTCTGGGTGTTCAAAAGTACGCAGACAGCGACCCGTTTGCACATCCCACAGTTTTAGCGTCTCGTCATGACTTCCAGACAAGGCAAATCGATTATCTGCACTAAAACAGACTAAAGTCACAGATTTTGTGTGTCCCTCAAAAATACGCAAACAGCGACCCGTTTGCACATCCCACAGTTTTAGCGTCTCGTCATGACTTCCAGACAAGGCAAATCGATTATCTGCACTAAAACAAATGGTATCTACCAATTCTATATTTCCTTCAAAGGTACGCAAGCAATTACCTGTTGCCACATCCCACAGCTTCAACATTTCATCCCCATAGGAAAGAGCTAATTGGTTATCTGCACTCAGACACACTGCACCTAAATAATTTGCGTTTCCACCAAAGGTACGCAAGCAATTACCTGTTGCCACCTCCCTAAGTTCTAGAGTTCCGTGGCTAGTTCTAAACAAAGCAAATCGATTGTCAGCACTCAGACAAACTCTTTCTACCTTTTCAGGGCTTTTAAAAGTTATACTTTCCCAAGCGCCTGAGAATGCCTTACGGGGTAAACAGACATAGAGACTTGTCCATAGGTTCATAGCTTCTTCGCTACGAAAGTATCCTGGTTGCGATCGCGCCAAGCGAATATGTTGGGCTGTTGCTACATAGTCACCTTTATTAAAAGCTATTCGTGCTTGTTGTATTTCTTGCTCGTAAATTAAATTGATAGAAAGCACTGTTTCTGTTGCCAGAACCTGCGATAGAATCATTGGTGCTAGATAAGAACTTTTGTTGTAATTCATGCTGTGACTATCGCGTTTTGTCAAGGGGATAGTGACAGACATAATACCTTGCCCATGTATAAATAACCCTGATACCGCAGATTCATCCTTTAATGTATGTAGGCAGCGCCCCGTAGCTACTTCCCAAAGCTTAATGTTAAGGTCATAACCCCTGGATACAACGAATTGTCCATCTTCACTTATAAATGCTGTATTTACTCTATTATCTGTATGTCCTTCTAAAATACACAAACATCGTTCTGTAGTGACATCCAATACTTTTAATACACGGTTTTCATATGACAGTGCAAGTTCTTCCGGTCCATAATCCTCGTATAAATCAGGACGCATTAATTTAATATGGTGTTGAGTATTTAGCTGCCATGAGTTAGGTAAACGCTCTTGAGCAAATGCCAGTACTGCTTTTACTTCCTGTTGTTGTGCAGCTTCCTCTTGAATGCTCTCCAGAGTTTTAATTGCCGTTGAGCAATCATCACGCTCTAAATGTACCAAAGCTAAGAGATAGTAAGCTACCCAATTAAAAGCATGGGACTGGCGCACCTGTTCCATATCTCTGACGAGAACATCATCGTTTATCTTGGCTTCTCGCCACAAAACCAAACCCCGGTTATATGTAGATTCAGGATGATGCGGTTGTATTTTAAGTGCCTGTTCCCATAACTGTAATGCTTCAGATTTTTTTCCCAAGTCCAGCAATGACACTGCTCTGTTATTGAGACTATCTGCTATATCTTTGCCCGTTTTATGTGGTTGTCGCGGGTGAGCTTCCCCCGTCACCTGTTGGTATATTTCTTGCAATTCATTCGCTACTTCCAGCATATCGTGGGGGCGCTCATCAGGATTTTCCCGAAAACAGCGCCGCAGTAATTGCACCAGTGGCACTGGTATATGAGGCAACTGGGGATCATCTGTTCCCGTCTCCAGGTAATACTCTAATGCTTCAGCAGCTACAGTGCCATGCGACCAGGTTATTTCCCCTTGGAACATTTCCAAGACGGACACAGCCCAACTCCATAAATCGGTGCGTCGCGTCAAGGTTTTCCTAGTTGCCTGCTCTGGCGAACAATAGGCTGGTGTCATTGCACCACCACCATTCACTATTAAGGTTTTTTGCTTGCCAGATATTCCATTAAAATTTGGAAGACTGAGTACAATTGATATATTTGGTGCGTTGGCTAAACCAAAATCTGTAACTTTTACTACACCTTCAGCAGTCATCATCACATTGTGCGGCTTCACGTCTTGGTGAATTAACCCCTGTTCGTGGGCATAGTGCAGTCCCCAAGCAAACTGAATTGCAATATCCAGAATGCCCAGTAAAGATGCTGTTGCTCCCCATGCATACAATGTGCGATTCTTAATCCAATCGTGTAAGCTTCCCCCCGCCACATATTCAGCGAACACCACAGGACTACGATCAATGCGTCGCACGTAGTAACAGCTTACAGTGTGGGGATGTAGACCCAAATTTACCCAAGTTTCAGCCTCGCGTTCAAAGTTTTCCACACCACCTGCCGCTTGCACGATTTCTGGCTTGGGAATTTTTACGGCTAGGTCGATATTCCAACCTTGGTGTCGCACCTTATAAACCTTGCCAAATCCCCCTTCTCCAAGAATGTCTGTAACTTTGTACAAGTCTAAAATAATATCTCCAACTTTCCATTGTGCAAAGTTCTGGGGCATAATATCTTTTTTTTTCCTGGTGGTATTGGCTTATGTTGTTCTACAACCTAGATTTGATATAGCATTCAGCAAATAGAAATCACTTTTTAGTATTTACAACAGATAGCTAAGTAATTTCAGAAACAAACATTATATTTTAGATTAGTTTTATAAAACTTTATATTAGTTGTTGTAGACATCGCTATTCATTCCACTTCACCAACACCTCATCCACAATCACAACCCCCCACTGCGGAAACTTCGCCAGCAACTTCTTGATCACAATCTGCTTTCGCCGGATCATCATTCCAACACGAGAGCAAGAAGTCCAACCCCGGATTCTCCCCTGAATTTGCTGCTCGATTTAGTTTCTCCCTTCTTAACAGGTCGCATATTTGACCGTGCAACAATCGCCTTATGCGACCACCTTTCAGAATTTGGCACGGGCGCGGCGGAATAAGTGATTGAACTGAAAAAAGTTTTTTTTACTTGGCAATAGGGTTTATTTATGTAATAGTAATGCGATGTCATGCAATTAATGAAAAGGTTGCCTGTAATGGTCAAACCTCAAATTGTAGTTAGATTGTCCCCAGAACTGCTGGAGAAACTCAATAAGTATGCCGAACAAGCAGGTGCATCCAAAACCGATGTAGTAGTTGGTGCATTATCTCAGTATTTGGGGTGCGGTGAAGCATTGCCACTAAACCAAAAGGTAGCAGAGCTTGAAGCTAGAGTGGCAACAGTAGAAGCGTTGTTAAAAGTTAGTTAAATAGAGAGTATTTAAAAATTATATGTCAGCAGAAATCCCAACACCAAAAACAATCTGGATTATTACAGAAGAAACGGAAGCAGCAACGACTCATGAAACAGTGACAAGAGGTTCGAGAGGTGGTCGTGATATAGGTGGAAGGCTAGGCGCAGAAATTACAGAAACGACAGAATTAGTAATTACCAGACGAAAATCGGTAGAAGTAGGGAAGCTGAAGCAGGAAATGCAAGGGTTTCTGCAAGCGATGAGAGAAATGTTGGATGAAGCAGATGAACCGGATTCAAAGATACAGCTTCAGGAAATTGAACTATCAGTAGAAATTAATGGAGAAGGACAAATCAGCTTGTTTGGGATTGGTGGGGGAAAAGCTGGTGGTAAAGGAGCAATGACCTTCAAGTTCAAGCGTAAATAGCCAACATTGATATGGGTAAAAATTGGGCAATTATAGTCGGAATCAACAATTATGATAACCTCCAGCCGCTAAATTACGCCAAACGAGATGCAGAGGCGATGAAAGTTTGGTTTGAAGATGAAGCTCAATTTGACCAAGTTTTTCTGTTTACAGAAGATTCTCCGGCGATAAAAACAAATCCACCAATACAAACTCAGCCAACACAAGGTAGATTTAAACGATTTTTGAATGCACAGTTTGAAGAACCATTATTGAAACCAGAAGATAATTTGTGGTTCTTCTTTGCAGGACATGGGAAACGCTATGTAGACCAAGATTACTTGATGTTTTTGGATAGTGATCCAACAGATCAGACAACCGCTATCTCTGTGGATTATGTAACCCAAAGGCTACGGCGGTGTGGAGCAGATAATGTAATTTTGTTAATAGATGCTTGTCGAGATGAAGGCGATCGCTCTGGGTTAGGAGTAGGGATGCAGGAACATAAAGGAGTCATCACCTTTTACTCATGTGCGCCAAGCCAAAAGTCTTGGGAGATAGATGAATTACAACACGGGTCGTTTACTTACAGCTTGCTAGAAGGACTGCGAATACAGGGAGAGGCTAATTGTGCAACAGTAGAGCGTTTAGAACAATATTTGCGTTACAGAGTACCTCGACTGAATGCTTGTTACAAAAAGCAACCACAAAATCCAGCATTGAAGGCAGAACCACCCTACAAAATGTACTACATTTTGTTAGAACAAGCGGCAAGAATAAAAGATGTGGAACCGATGAAATATCAAGCATCTTTGGCGGAAAATAGGGGTGATTTATTTTTAGCAAAGCAATTATGGCTAAGAGTTTTAGCTGTATCGCGTGTTGATCCGGAGGCAATTGAAGCTATTGAAAGGATGGTTCAACGTCAAGTAGCCCATAAAAATGACCGACCAGTTTTTCAATTTGACGTAGTAACGGTAAATGCCCAAGGAAAGAAAATAAAACGTGAACAGCATCAGGCCGAGTACTTCACTGAACACCTTGGTAAAGACATCACTCTAGAGATGGTGCTAATTCCTGGGGGCAGTTTCATGATGGGTTCCTCAGAGAATGAATTAGATCGCAGTCACTCAGAAAGTCCTCGACATTTAGTCAACATTAAGCAATTTTGTATGGGTAAGTATCCTGTTACTCAAGAACAGTGGCAAGCAGTGGCAGTGCTACCGCAAGTCAATGGAGAACTAGACCCTGACTCATCAGGTTTCAAGGGGAATAAGCGACCAGTAGAACAAGTTTCTTGGCATCATGCGGTGGAATTTTGCGATCGCCTTGCTGCCTATACAAAAAGACCTTACCGATTGCCTAGTGAAGCGGAATGGGAATATGCTTGTAGAGCCGGAACAACTACATCATTCCATTTTGGTAAAACGATTGCATCAGAAGTAGCAAATTATAATGCTACCTACATTTACGGCGCTGGGGTCAAAGGAACGTATCGAAGAGAAACAACAGAAGTAGGTAGCTTTGGTGTTGCTAACGCTTTTGGGCTGTACGATATACATGGAAACGTCTGGGAATGGTGTCTGGACGATTGGCATAACAACTATGAAGAAGCACCAACAGATGGTATTCCTTATTTTGATAATAATCTTTATCAAAAACAAGGAAGAGCCATTCTACGGGGCGGTTCCTGGTTCGATGATCCTGGATACTGCCGTTCTGCATTTCGTAACGTCAGCAACCGCGATCTTCATAACTTCATTATTGGCTTTCGTGTAGTCTGTGGAGTTGAGAGAATTCTTGAGTAGCCCACTTTAGCTCTCTACTTTACACTGTTTTTTTCTTGTTTGTTGCCTCATGAAAACTAAAAATTTTAGACAAAATATTAAGGTTTTTAAGTTGTATTAAATAATTACCAGCCACTTCATATCTATAGAACATTTCTGCTATCTTTAAAACACACTAGACAAGGCTTGCTTGAAGCTAATAGCATCTTTAAAGTGGATTTCCGGCTTATCAACTAGCGCCAAATCGATAAGTTCTGCCAGATATTTTGGGATTGAGTTATCACGTTTACGAATAGGCACAGCGTTAGTTTGCAGTACTGCTAAAAATGGATCGCCAACAAAATCGCGGGGAAAAGCACCAGTCAGTATAAAGTATAAGCAAGCGGCTGCGGCCCAAATATCAATCTCTGGCTTGATATATTTAAAATTAATCATCTGCTGACGGGGCATAAACGCAGGTGTCTCAGCTTTAGTTCCACTCATACTTTGACCACTTAACCCTGCTTGGTCAAATGTTTTTGATAAAGCATAATCGCCAATTTTGATAATGCGATCGCTATTAGTATTCTTGATAAAAATGTTGCTAGGTTTTAAATCCCGGTGTACCAAACCTCGTCCTCTGGCAAAACTACCATTAGCAAGTTTTACATAAGGAATATCAGTTTGGTGAGCATACTCTAGCCCATTTAAGACTTGCATAATAATTGGTATGGCTTCATCAATGGATAATCGCCCACCTTTCTGTCGCATTAAATTAAAAAGATTATCACCATTACAATATTCTAAAGTGAAGAAGAAAATTCCATCGTAGTAACCAGAATTTAACACCTTAATAATATTAGGATGGTTCAAAAGTTGGGTGTTATTAATCTCCTGTAAAAAAAAATTTATGACATTAGGGTTAGTAGCAACAGCAGGTAACATTACTTTTAGTGCTACTTCTTGTCCGGTTTCTTGATGACGAGCTAAGTAAACAGCGCTAAATCGACCTTTACCAAGTCCCTTTAGTATAGTGTAGCCTTGAATTGATAGTAAGTCTGAGTTACCAGAGTTTGCTTGCTGTAACAATTGTCGTACTTTCTCATCAGATCCAGTTTCCTTTGAATTTATATTTAATTCAGGTTGACTTGTTCGACTTGTTTCAACCTCTTTATTTGCCTCAATGTTGACTTGAAGCACTGTATTGCCCAATTGAATTTCATCATTGGTTTTTAAGTCGTATTCGGGAAATATTAATTTTGCTCCTTCTTCTGGAGTCTGTTCTGGTTGGCGTTGTCCAATTTTTGTGCCGTTGACGAAAGTACCATTTTTACTGCCAAAATCACGCACGCGGATGTCGGGGGGATTAATATCTAGTAAGCAATGGTAACGCGAGATGGTGCGATGTGTTTCGTCATCGGGTAATTTTGGGTTGCAGTCGGGGGAGCGACCGATGATGCATGTGGTACGAGAGTCGAAGATAAATTCTTGACCCTTGAGGGTGCCTTCGGTAATAGTGAGGGTGACTTTCGGTGGCATTGGATTTTTTAATAAAAATTAAGACTGATACTATAGCAATCCTAAATTATTTGTATTACAAATGTTGTGGAAAAATACTACACTAGAGAAATCTTAGGTATGCGATCGCACTTAGGTTAAGAAAGATGCAGCGATTTATTCATATATTAAGCAAGTGGCTCCTCGTAGGTGCTGGCGGATTTTATGCAATTAGCCTTTTTATTGATAACCAATTGATTTTGGCTGCTGTGGTTGCAGTAGGGACTCTTTTATTAGCGGTTATAGATCTTCGTAGAGATAAAGTTAGGAAGCTAGAACAGTTCAAAGTTCCCGCTCAATATGAAACACTAGCAAGCTATCTTGCAGCAGGGGAATGGAAAAAAGCTGATGAAGAAACGACAAGGCTACTGATGGAAGGAGAGCAAGGTAGCTTGTTTCATGCTGTTTGGACAAACTTGCCAAGTTCAGTAGTGCCAAACGAAGTTTTCACTATCCCTACTGGGCGTATAGTCAAATACTGTCAATCTATTCCTTGTGAAAACATCGCAACTGTCGAGCAATTATGGTTACATTTTAGTCGTGGTTGGTTTGGACTGAGTATTCAGAAAAGGGTGGCGTTGGAAAGTGATGGTAGTATGAATTTAATGGCAGATCGTCTTGGTTGGAGGGAGAATAACCAATGGATTTCTCACGAAGATATAACTTTTGACATTAAAGCTCCGATGGGGCATCTTCCTGTAGACTACCTTTTTGCAGTTGATCGAGCATCATCAGATATTGCTCCTACGTGGCAGCGTTTGATATCATTTTTCTTTATTGACAAATATGGTGAGGGAGAAGCTCATGTGATATGGACACCTGTAGTATGGCAGGTTCTTATATCAAGACTTGATGTATGTATGAGAGGGGAGACTATTGAAACTCTGCATCAACAGCAAGCAAACTCCTATCTAATAAATGAGTTATGGCGAGATGTGGTGAGTCAAGAAGTTTATAATGTAGTTTTGAAGATGGATGATACTGACAACACTAGTGTATTAATTGCAGAGGAGACTAGTGAGTTTCCACGTAAGCAACAGTTGCAAACTTCTATAAACCAGTTAGAAACCTACCTAATGAATGGGCAGTGGCGCGATGCAGATCAACAAACCCTTAAAATCATTATTCAAATGCAGGGGAGAGAAGATTGGGAATTGTTTGATACCGAATGGTTGGAAAATTTCCCTTGCGAATACTTACATATTCTTGACCAACTATGGCTGAAATACAGCAATGGTAAATTTGGCTTTACTGTGCAAAAGCAAATCTGGCAAGAATGCGGCAGTTCAAGGAGTTATGGTAGTAATTGGGAGCAATTTAAGAATCGCGTTGGTTGGCTAGTAAATCAAGAAATGATTGTTTATGGTGAGATAGTTTTTGATATTTCAGCCCCTGAAGGCCATCTTCCTTGTTGGGCTGGATGGACTAGACTAGGTGATAGAGTAGGAATGCTTGTTGGATCAGCAGGTGATTTTAGTGTTGTATTCTCTCTTATAGAAAAATGTGGGTTATAGTGCTTATTTATTAACTGTTGTTAGTATATTCAAGACGTAATAAACAGCATATAAAAAAATAAAAATAATACATATTCATAAATGGAGATTTTAAAAATTTTACTTTAAAAAATCAATTAATAATCTAACTATTTTAATCTTTTTAATTTGTGTAAATGTTTGAAAGTATATTATTAGTAGCACATGGCGTATCTTTCTAATCTTAGTAGATGCTTGCAAGTCATAGCGTATCTTTTTAATCTTGATAGATATTTGAAAGTGTACTAAATTTAGTAAATTTCTTCGCTTCCAATGTGTTACTATCCGTTCTAATACCTGTTGCACTGTTTCTGGACGTAGCCAACCGTAACCTACACAGCCAAGGGTGTAAAGTAGATTTTGGAAATCTTCTTTAGACCAAGTGGGAATACCATAATGAGTAAGTGCTAAACCAATTTCCTCTTCTGATGGTTGGCGGTTTTTTGGTAAAGAAGTGGCATAGGGTGCGTGCAGAGTCAGAAAATTTTGTAGGTAAGGTACTATTCCTTCCCACTCAGCAAGAGGTTGATCTTGCAATTCCCAGTCTAAAATCCATAGTTTTAGTGTTTTGTCACCACTTCCAGTTAGAGCAAAATAATTGTCAGTACTCAGCGCTAATGAGTATACATTATCTGTACCTTCCTCAATGGTACGCAGACAAAGACCTGTTGATATCTGCCACAGCTTGAGTGTACCGTCCTGACTCGCAGATATGGCAAACTTGTTGTCAGCAGTCAGGCATACGGAGTTAACTCGATCTGTATGTCCCTCAAAAGTACGTAGACAGTTACCTGTAGCTACTTCCCAAAGCTTGAGTGTTTTGTCACTACTACCAGATAGAGCGAATTGATTGTCAGCACTCAAACACACTGAATTGACTCCATCTGTATGTCCTTCAAAAGTACGCAGACAATGACCTGCCGATAATACCCATAACTTGAGTGTTTTGTCACGACTCCCAGATAGAGCAAATTGGTTATCAGCACTTAAGCATACCGAATATACAACATCTGTATGTCCTTCAAAAGTATGCAGACAGCGACCCGTGGATACCTCCCACAGCTTTAGGGTTCTGTCATAACCTCCAGATAAAGCAAATTTGTTGTCAGTACTCAAACATACTAACTGTACAGAACCTCTTCTGTGTCCCTCAAAAGTACGCAGACAGACACCTGTCGCTACCTCCCACAGCTTGAGGGTGTCGTCATCGCTCCCAGATAGAACAAATTGATTGTCAGCACTCAGATATACTGACTGTACATATTTTTTATGTCCCTCAAAAGTACGCAAACAGCGACCTGTTGCAACTTCCCATAGCTTTAATGTTTTGTCGCTACTTCCAGATAGAGCAAATTGGCTGTCAGCACTCAGACATACTGAGCTTATACTATCTGTGTGTCCTTCAAATGTAAGAGTATTCCAAACATTCAAAAATGTCTTGCAGGGTAAACGAACATAAAGTTTTTTCCAGATGTTAAGTGCTTCTAGAGCGCGATTATATCCCCGTAGCGATCGCACTTTACGGATATGCTGGGCTGCTGCGATATAGTCGTGTCTATCCAAAGCCATCTGTGCTGCTTTTAATCCCTGAGTATAAGTTTGATTTAAAGACAGATTGGTTTGGGTGTCTAAAATCCGCGACAAAACCATTGGTGCCAGATAAGCATTTTTTTGGCAATTAACTGCCCAAATTCTTATTTCTTTACCATGCCAGCATAAAGCAAATTGGTTGTCAGCACTCACGCATACTGACCATACACCATAACGTGATATGTGTCCCTCAAAAGTATACAGACAGAGACCTGTAGCTATTTCCCATAGCTTCAGTTTACGGTAACCAATAGACGTATGGGCAGTAATCGATACAGCAATATCAGCACTTAAACATCCTATATATCCTTCAAAAGTACGCACACAGCGAACTGTCCGTACTTCCCACAGCTTGAGTGTTTTATCACTACTCCCAGATAGAGCCAATGTGTCATTAGCACTTAGATATACTGAGTTTACACTACCTGTATGTCCCTCAAAGGTATGCACACACTTACCTGTCCTCCATGAATACCACAGCTTGAGTGTTTTATCACTGCTCCCAGATAGAATAAGTCCTCTAGAACTTAGATATACTGAATTAACGCTATCTGTATGTCCCTCAAAAGTACGCACACACTCACCTGTCCGTATATCCCACAGTTTAAGTGTTTTGTCACTGCTTCCAGATACAGCATAAGCATATTGATTTATACATACTGAATTAACGCTATCTGTATGTCCTTCAAAAGCACGTACACACTCACCTGTCCGTATATCCCACAGTTTGAGTGTTTCGTCGCTACTCCCAGATAAAGCAAATTGGTTATCAGCACTCAAGCATACTGAGTTTACACTACCTGTATGTCCCTCAAAAATACGCACACACTCACCTGTCCGTATATCCCACAGCTTGAGATTGCTACCACTCCCAGATAGAGCAAATTGACCGTCAGCACTCATACATACTGACTTTATATCATTCGTATCTATCTTAAAAGAATTTAATAGCCGCCTTGAGTGAGGTAATCTTTCTCTTGCCAGTGCCAGTGCTGCTCTAACTTCTTCTTTCTGCGCTTCTTGTTCCTGAATACTTTCTAGAATTTCAATTGCAGCTTTGCAATCATCACGTTCTAAATGTACTAAACTTAGGAAATATTTAACATTCCAATCTCCTGGGTGCGATCGCTGTGCATCATTTAACGCTTCAACTAAAGTATCGTCATTAATTCCACGCGAACGCCATAAAACCAACCCCCGGTTAAAAGTAGATTCAGGATGCTGGGGGTGTACTTGTAATGCCTGCTCCCATAGCTGCAAAGCCTCTTCCTGTTTGCCTAAGTCAAATAATGAAACTGCTCGGTTATTAAGGCTATCCGCTATGTCTTTACCAGTCTGAGGATGCTGCTGTGGGTAGACTTCCCCCGTCACTTGCTGGTAAATTTCTTGCAATTCATTGGCCACTTCCAGCATATCGTGGGGGCGTTCGTCTGGATTTTCTCGAAAGCAGCGCCGCAGTAACTGTGCAAACAATATCGGCATCTGGGGCAACTGGAGATATTCTGAACCCGACTCCAAATAATATTCCAACACACCAGCCGCAACCGTACCATGTCTCCAGGTTAGCTCCCCTTGGAACATTTCTAAAACGGATAAAGCCCAACTCCATAAATCAGTACGTCGCGTCAGGTTGTTTCCATTTGCCTGTTCTGGCGAACAATATGCTGGTGTCATCGCACCACTACCTGCTACCATGAGAGTAACTTCTGATATAGTAATTGTTTGTACCTGTCTCTCTTGGTCATTAGCAATAACGGATAAAGTCCGTTGATTGGCTAAACCAAAGTCCGTAACTTTAACTACACCTTCAGCAGTCATCATCACATTAGCAGGCTTTACATCTTGGTGAATCAACCCCTGTTGGTGGGCATAATGCAGTCCCCAAGCAAACTGAATTGCAATATCAAGAATACGTTTTAGGGAAGTTTCCGTTCCTCCTGCGTAAAGACTGCGCGAGTAAATCCAATCGGATAAACTTCCTCCAGCCACATATTCAGCGAATACTACAGGACTACGATCAATACGTCGCACGTAGTAACAGCTTACAGTGTGGGGATGTAAGCCCAAATTTACCCAAGTTTCAGCCTCGCGTTCAAAGTTTTCCACACCCCCCGCCGCTTCCACGATTTCTGGCTTAGGACTTTTTACGGCTAGGTCAATATTCCAACCTTGGTGTCGCACCTTATAAACCTTGCCAAATCCCCCTTCTCCAAGAATGTCAGTAACTTTGTACAAGTCCAGAATAATATCTCCAACTTTCCATTGTGCAAAGTTCTGGGGCATAATATCTTTTTTTCTTGGTGGTATTGGCTTATGTTGTTCTACAACCTAGATTGGATATAGTATTCAGCAAACAGAAATCATTTTTTACTATTTACAACAGATAGCTAAGTAATTTCAGAAACGAATATTATATTTTAGATTATTTTTATAAAACTTTACATTACTCGTCGTAGACATGACTTCACTATTCATCCCAATTAACTAACACCCCATCCACAATCGCAATTCCCCATTGCGGAAACTTCGTCAGCAACTTCTTGATCAAAATCTGCAAAGCAGGGTCATCATTCCAGCATTCCTCCAAGAAGTCAAACCCCGGATTCTCGCCCGAATTCGCCGCTCGATTCAGTTTTTCCCTTCTTACAGGTCGCATATTTGACCGTGCAACTATCGCTTCATGTGACCATTTTTCAGCACTGGAGACAGGCGCGGCGGAACTTTCACCCTGATCAACTGATTTAATTTCTACACTCGAAACCGAATTTTCAGCCGTTAACGAAGCAGAATAACCTTCCTCTACTTGCCTCTGTGTTTGATTAGCGATCGCAGAATTTAAAGATTTTTCATTTTGAGCCACAGGCGCGGCGGAAAAAGCACCTCCATGACAGTCTCTCGGCTCAACACCACAATCTTGATTTTCAGCCAACAACGGAGCAGGTTGACTTGGTACAGCTTCCACTAGCGCCAGCGATGTATAGTCATTCGCCGTAGGCGAGTCTTCATCATTCTCTGACACGCCTTGAACAGACTGAGGCGACGCGACCCTCAAGGGAGCGATCGCCGCCTCCTCACAGTGCGAAATTTCGGTAAGCGTGTCAGAGTTACACCTCACAAACTCTACAAAAGAGTTTGTGAGGTGTTCCTGAGCAGTTCGTGAGGGTTTTTGAAACCCTTGCTCTAACTGACTTTGACCTAAAATAGGTGCTTGATTTAAAGCACGCATTTCTTCAGAACCAGCATCTATCTCTGAAATCTCAGCATTTGATTCTCGTTTTTCAGCATCTGGTTTTAGTGACGCAGAATTAGCTTTCTCCCAAAACTCCTTCATCCGACTGCCATGCAAATTCTTCACCATCCAGCTAGCCGTTTCCCTACCATCCTGAATCGACTTGTCGGGTTTGAAAATGAACAACCTGCTTTCAGAGAGAATTTTCTTTGCAGAGATAAAAGTACTGTACCCCAAAGCAGAAGTCAGAGGCATCCACCGAGAACCATAAGGGTCAGCCGTCCAGCATTCCTGCCACAATTGCGTAACTGATGGCTTTTGCTGGGAAACCCACAGCAAATCTTCTATGGGAATAATCACATGAAGCCGCTTGTACGGTGACTGTGGTTTGCTAGCAGCCTTTTTGGGTTTGGGTCTTGTAATAGTTGCAGTCATTTTACAATCTCCTGTTATGTTGACGCATGGAAATTTCCCCTACTGTGATGCGGGGCTTGGTACTTGTATTTGCTTGTCTAAAAAGTTACTAATACACTGAAAGCCTATTGAGATTGCCAAAAGCGCAACTCATCTCTGGAATAGCTTTGAGTCTTTTTCAACTCATTGCGCCAGTGATCCCAGGCAACAACTACTTTGCCCCCTACCTCGTCTACAACTTCGCCCCTCTCCAAATACAGAGTTCGGTATGGGTCAGCATGAGCAACAATAGAACCGATGCCAATTGTCCGAGGTTCAGTGGATGAGTTTTCAAGAGTTTTAATTAACTCTGTTTCCTGGGTAGTAAGTTCTGCCCAGTAATCCGACTTAATCACCTCGTACTCTTGAGCAACATCCCAATAGTCCTGCCACGTACACCCAGGTTTTGACAGTACCCGTCTGATATCACTAACAGCTTGAGGCAGCATTTCCAATTGCTCGGCTCGATAAGCGATCGCAGATGGTGTAGGTTGACTCCCCAGAATTATCGCCGCAGCTTCCAGGGCTTGGGTATTGTTCATAGCGCTGGCGAGATTCTTCAACGCCATACCCATTAAACGTAAGCATTCTTGGGCATTCTCCTTGGGTGGTTCTTGGGCTAGCGATCGCAAATCAATAGTTTTCTCCAGAGCTTGCTTCACCTGCTTGTTCAACGCTTTGGTCGCTTGCTGGGTCATGGTATTCCCCCATTCTTGAGAAGGGCGTTGTTCAACAGCGTGTTCCAATTCCTGAATACGTTGCTGGAGTTGTTGATTCTCAATCTCCAGTTTCCGTAATCCTTCCATCTCCAAGAGGCGCTGCTGTAACTGAACATTCTCTTCTTTTTGTTGCTTGAATAGTTGTTGCAGAGATTGGATTTGTTCTTGTATCTGGGCTTCGGCTCTGGCTGTGGCCTCTGTTTGCAAACCAATCTTCAATTCCTGGGAAAGCCTCTCTAGTTCCTGTTTATGGCGTTCTTCAATAGCAGCGATCCCTTCGGTGTACTCTTTTGGGTAAGTTCGCCCACTCGATTCGGACACAATTGCGTCATTTAAACCAGCCAAATCCGCATTGTTGATCAACAACCTCTTACCATTGCTGAAGGTAATAATCTGCTGATAGTTATTGGGTGCGTCTGCCTCGATCACTCCCGAATCCCCATATCTAGGATGTGAAAGGGAAGAAACAGTGACTAATCAGCCAATCAATTCATTCAAGCGATGAATTGCTTTTAAACGCTTAACTGGAGTTTAGACTAAAAGCGATAAGAGAGAACGCAAATCAAAAGGAATTAGAGGTTAAAAATATTATCTTGTCAGCCTTAAAGCATCCTGAACTTTAACAATTATTGTGTAGTATATCTGTTCAGCAAATAATACAATAATGATAATCATAAAAAGGGTGGGAGAGAAACGAGCGACGCTCGTTTCTCTCCCACCTCCCCCTATTCGATTATCATTATCAGATAGAGTTAGATGGGCAATGATCAAGAAAAAAAGGGGTGTCTGATTGAATACAGTCCCCCTTTTGGCAGAAGGTGAGAAAAGAACTACCATTACTCACCTGCCAACATGAAAAATGCCAGACTTGAAGAGTTTCGTCAAGTAGCTTACAAATATTTAGGTAGAGCTAAAGATGCGACGTTTGAATTAACAGATGCCATATTGCTGACTCGCAATGTTTATTCCTTAGCAGATTTATCCTTATCACCAGTATTTAGACGCAAGTGGTCAAGTATTTATGAAGCGCTACAAGATAGTAGACCGCAGCGACAAAAATTGATGCAGCTATATATCAAGCAGATACCAGCAGAGGGACGACCGTTGTTAGCAGGAGATCACACAAACTGGTCACGCCCGGATGCAGTAACGTTACAAGAGAGGACTTATGAGCATAGTGGCACATCCATAGCCGGAAATAAACCGATTACCGTTGGTCACTGGAGTTTAGACTAAGCCATGCAAAAAGACCCAGCAGGGCTGAGTTAATCAGAGACTTAGCAAAAGTATGAATAATCTTAGGTATTAAACAGCAACTGATGGTTCTTTGCGTGGTGGTGTTACTGNTTTCTCTCCCACCATTTTCATGATTATCATTATTGTATTATTCTCTCGGCAAGTATACTACACAATAATTGTTCAAGGTCGCGGATGCTTTAAGGCTGACAAGATAATATTTTTAACCTCTAATTCCATTTGGTTTGCGTTCTCTCATATCGCTTTTAGTCTAAACTCCAGTTGGTCAAGGATACAGTACAATTGCTTGGATACCAGAAGATTCAGGTAGTTGGGCATTACCCTTGAGGCACGAGCGGATCACCAGTTGGGAAAATCCGATTGAAAAAGCAGTTTGGCAACTAAAACAAGTGTGTGAGCATTTACCCACCAGACCAATTTCAGTTTGGGACAGTGAATATGGCTGCGCTCCTTTCATTTTGAAGACGGCCAACATTCCATGTGACATTCTTGTACGGTTGCGTTCAAATCTTTGCTTATGGGGAGAACCAGGAGCTTATACAGGCATTGGCTGTCCGAGAAAACATGGCAATCAATTCAAGTTGAATGAACCAACAACATGGGGTGAACCGGCATCTGTTTTCGAGGTAGATGATCCGAAACTAAAACGGGTACGGGTTAGCGTGTGGAAAAAACTGCATTTCCGTAAAGCGGCGACACGTTCGATGTTAATGATTAGAGTTGAACGTCTTGATGCACAAGGTAATGACCGAGTGTCGAAACCTTTGTGGTTAGCTTGGGTAGGAGAAGAAATGCCTCCAATAGAAGAAGTTTGGCGACTTTACCTGCGTCGCTTTACCATTGACCACTGGTATCGCTTTTTAAAGCAACGTCTGCACTGGACTGTTCCAAAGCTGAGTACCCCCAAACAATGTGAAAGGTGGAGTGACTTAATGCCCCTGATGACTTGGGAGTTGTGGTTAGCCCGTGATATTGTGACTGACAATCCTTTACCTTGGCAGAAATCTTTTGACAAATTGACCCCTGGACGAGTCGCTCAAGCTATGGGAGGAGTTTTTGCGGCGATTGGTACTCCTACCCGTCCACCCAAACCTCGCGGAAAGTCCCCTGGTTGGAAACTAGGAAAAAAACGTAGCCGTAAAAACCGTTATCCCATTGTTAAAAAAACAGTAACACGACCACGTAAAGACCCATCAGTTGCTGTTTAATACCTAAGATTATTCATACTTTTGCTAAGTCTCTGATTAACTCAGCCCTGCTGGGTCTTTTTGCATGGCTTAGTCTAAACTCCAGTTAGATGCAACAGTCACAGGATGCGAACACGCCAAAACAATTGAATCGAGAACAACGTTGGGAAATTGTACGAACCTTGTTACAACGTAGTAACGTGAGCAACGAGGCAAAACAGGCATTCCGCCAATCTTATCCCAATGCACCAGAGGAGATGCTGAAAACTGCTGTTTTTCACACTTACGTTGACGGAATTGGAGCCGCAATAGACTGGTTAGTTGATTTAGAGTTATTTCTACGTGAACCCAGTCATGAACTAGATATCGCTGTTACGTATCACCTTCTCTATCACCTCTACAATTGGTATCAGTTTAATGCATTGCTGCCAGATGGGAAAGCAGGAGTATTGGAACGTCTCAAAGAGATTAAGGAGTTGGCTTCAGATGGAGATATGAAGGCAATTCTTGCAACTGTTGAGAAGCTAGAATCGATGTTTGAAGGTGGTCGTAACTATATATCTTGACTAATTTTATGAATTACCACAACATTATTACGATTGAGCCTGGAAAACGCAGTGGTAAGCCCTGTATCCGGGAAATGCGAATAACTGTTTATGATATTTTGGAGTATCTTGCTGGTGGAATGACTGAAGCAGAAATCCTAGAGGATTTTTCTGAATTAACTTCCGAAGATATCAAAGCATGTCTAGCTTTTGCTGGCGATCGCAAGAACAAGTTATTTGTGGTATCTGTGTGAAATTGCTTGTAGACGAAAATCTGTGCGATCGCATTATTTCACAGATTGTAAATATTTATCCTGATTCAGTACACGTTAAAACTTTAGGGTTAATCAATACAGATGATGTGCTGATCTGTGAGTATTTTAGGATACATGATTTTGTAATTGCTTCCACTTGGGAGCATTATTTTTCGGAATATTTTGCCGAATTGGGCAGTTATGCCGTTGGAGAATAAATACAGGTACTTTACTCTTCTCAACAACTTCTTGGGGTAACATGGCAGAGGACGCAGTTAGAGTTTTCATTTCCTACTCCCACAGAGACGAACTATTAAGAGATAGTCTTGCGACTCATTTGAGTAACCTGCAATGGCAAGGCATTATCTCTAGCTGGTACGATCGCCAACTTACAGCCGGCACGGAGTGGGATGACAAGATTAAGACTGAGCTTGAATCTGCTGATATTATTCTATTACTCATCAGCCCAGACTTTATCGCCTCCAAATACTGCCGTGACATTGAAATTCCAATGGCGTTACAGCAGCATGAGTCAAAAAAGGCGTATGTCGTTCCAGTCATTCTACGCCCATTTGACTGGTTTGATGCACCTTTTGCCAAGCTACAAGCGTTTCCTAAAGATGCCAAAGCTGTAACGACTTGGGTAAACCAGGATGAAGCCTTTGTGAGCGTCACACAAGGCATCCGCACAGCAGCGAAGCTAATGCTAGACTACCGCAAGCAGCAAGCAGAGCAGAAAAAGGTCATTGAAACACAATATCTGCAAAAGGTTGAAGAGGCTCTTTCTGACGGCGTGATTTCGATTGTGGAACGAGACACTTTAGACGAACTTCGAGAATCGCTGGGTTTAACGCCAGAAGAGGCAAAGGAAATCGAAACTCGTGCGTATGAGCCTTACAGTAGAGTTGAGGAGAACCTGAATAAATATAAGCAAACGCTCAACAGGTTAATTGAGAAGGGTTATTATCCTTTCAGTGATTCGATTGAGAAGGATCTGGAAAATCGTCAGAGAGATTTGGGGCTAAAGCCTGAAGATGTTGCTCGAATTTCTAAGCCAATTATTGAGCAAGCTGAGTTAGATTATCAAGGTA
Organism: Nostoc sp. 'Peltigera membranacea cyanobiont' 232; assembly: GCF_002245985.1. Taxonomy (NCBI): domain Bacteria; kingdom Bacillati; phylum Cyanobacteriota; class Cyanophyceae; order Nostocales; family Nostocaceae; genus Nostoc; species Nostoc sp. 'Peltigera membranacea cyanobiont' 232. Next base: position 49,426 of record NZ_NOLK01000029.1, on the reverse strand, counting down.
AAAAAAAACAGATTGAAATCGACCAACTACAGTCGCTAGAGCAGCGTCGGCAGCAAGAGGAGTACGAAGCTAAGTTACAGCGTTATAGACAGGAATTTTCCAGAGTCGTTGAAGTAGAATATCCACTCAGTCAGCCTGTTTTACAGGGGTTGAGAAACTTTCAGCAGCAATTGGGACTTAAGAATGAAGATTTTGTCCAAATTGAGCGATCGATTCGTGAACCGGCAGAGGCAAGATATCAAGAAAAACTGAAGCAGCAAGCTGAAGCGGAACGGCAGCAACGGCAGATTGAGGAGCAACGTAAGCAGGCACAAGCAAAACATAAAGCTCAAACACAAGCAGGAACTAGTCAAGCCTCCAGCTATCAAAACACCGCAGGTACTAAATTGCAGCGTTTTGAGTTTGCTGTCATTACTGTTGATAAACAAGGAAAAGAAAAAAGCCGCACTAGGAAGGCAACAGAGGTTTTTGCTGAGGATTTGGGTAATGGGGTGTTGCTAGAGATGGTTAAGATTCCATCGGGAACCTTCCAGATGGGTTCACCAGAAGGTCAAGGAAGCGATAATGAGAAGCCTCAACATGCTGTTACGGTGCCAGCTTTCTTGATCGGGAAATATCCTGTTACCCAGGCACAATGGCGGGTGGTTGCGGCTCTGCCCCAAGTTAAGATCGCGCTCAATGCCGAGCCTTCAAATTTCAAGGGAGATAGTCGCCCCGTGGAACAAGTCTCTTGGGATGAGGCTGTGGAATTTTGTCAACGCTTGTCTCGCGTGACGGGGCATCCATACCGCTTGCCCAGCGAAGCCGAATGGGAATATGCCTGTCGAGCTGGAACAACGACTGAATTCTATTTTGGGGAGACTCTGACACCAAAACTAGCTCGGTGTAAAGCTAATTTTGGCATGGCTCTGCTCACTCTGTTTGATGGAGAAACGGCTTCTGTGGGCAGCTACTTGCCCAATGCTTTCGGTTTATACGATATGCACGGCAATGTTTTGGAGTGGTGCGCCGATCACTGCCATGGCAACTATGTAAGTGCGCCTACTGATGGCAAAGCTTGGATAGTGAATGGAAATAGTGAAAAGCGGATATATCGGGGCGGTGCCTGGAACAATAGTCCGGCGGGCTGTCGCGCTGCCCGCCGCCACTCTGATTCTCCCGCCTACCGCTACTACTCTTTCGGTTTTCGGGTTGTGTGTTCGGTGTTTCCAGGACTCTTGTAGCCCTTTACTCTCTTTCTCTTTTGCCCTCTACTCTTTTTTCTTTACCCTTCTTTCGCGCGAAGCGCGTTCAAAAATTTTTTTCATATTTCTTTGATTCATCATCAATAAATATTGCGCGATTCTTCCCAAGGATAACTAACCCCTACAATAGTTTTTTGGGACAGGCATCGGTAAACGGGGCGGTTCCTGGAACAATAATCCGGCGAACTGTCGCGCTGCCAACCGCAACTATAATTCTACCGCCTACCGCAACAACAATATCGGTTTTCGGGTTGTGTGTTCGGTTTTTCCAGCACTCTTCTACTGTCAGAACTGGACAATGGGAATTGTTTGGGCGTACCCAGAAGAGTCCAGACCTGTTCCGGCGATAGAGATAACTTTGTCCGAAAATAAAACCGGGTCGGATAGCTTGGTAGACGCAAGTCGAACAGTTATCCGACCTATCTAATTACAAATAATAATCAAGAAATATGTTTACTGGCAAGATGAGGAAATGTGGCTTGGCTATCTGGACGAGTATCCAGACTACTGAACTCAGGCAGAAACCTGTGAATAATCAGATATGATTTAGACATGGAGTTTGAGTGGGATGAGTCAAAAGCAACAGCTAACCGAACAAAGCACGGTGTCAGCTTTGAAGAGGCTAAGACCGTCTTTGATAATGTGCTAGCAGTTGTTTTTGATGATGAAGCTCACTCAGTAGGTGAGAAGCGAGAAATTATTATTGGGCACTCCCGAAACAATCGCTTGCTATTGATTTCTTTCACCGAACGTTCTAATGCCATTCGCATTATCAGTGCCCGTTTAGCCACTCGAAGTGAGCGTGAAGATTATGAGCGAAACGCCTTTTGAGGAGTCACACAATTCAGATGACGAGCTTCTAGCTGAGTACCACTTTGATTATAAAAAGGCGAAGCCCAATCGTTTCGCTGCTCAAAGCAGAAGAAAGCAACTGCTAAAAGTTGTGGTTCTAGATGAAGATGTAGCTCAAGTTTTTACAACGCCAGAATCAGTCAATAAGGTGCTAAGGGCACTAATTGAGTCAATGCCACAAGTTACAGATGGCGACACAGCCTAACATTATTTTGACTTGTAAATTTACAAAATGTCCCGTTCTGGATACACACTCCCAGTATTTGCGTGCGCTGCTGCTGTTGCAGCTTTACATTGGTTACACGATCGCAAATCCCTAACTTTTGCCTCTATAGATTTGCTTGAACCCGCTCAAATCGCCGAAATCCCCATTGAACAGGTAGCAGGATTATCTGAGAATACAGCTTTAGCGATCGCTCGCAGCGATCCTGGTGATAATCTCGATCTGACTAAAGATACACCGATTTGGGCATTGGTGGAATGGCGAGAACAGGGTGATAATGCTGTAATTATTAAAGGTGGCGAAGGGATTGGTAGGCAATTAAATGCTGACGACAAGCCGGCTATTTATGCTTACGCTCAAAGGCTGTTGCAAGAGAATTTGCAACGGATGCTAGCACCGGGGGAAAAAATCACGGTGACGATTATTCTACCCGAAGGGCGATCGCTAGCTGTTCGGACTTCAAATTCTGCTTTTGGTGTTGTTGAAGGACTTTCGCTTTTAGGCACAACCGGCATTTCTCAACCTTTGAGTACACCAGATCAGCTTGCAGTTTTTCGGGGGGAATTACAAAATAAAGCCAGTCGTTTTGAGAGTTTAGTATTCTGTATCGGCGAGAATGGACTAGATTTAGCGCGTAAACTAGGGATTAATCCCGAACAATTAGTCAAAACTGCTAACTGGCTTGGCCCAATGTTAGTAGAAGCTGATGTGCTGGGTGTAAAAGAAATTTTATTATTTGGCTATCACGGGAAACTGATGAAACTGGCTGGAGGGATTTTTCACACTCATCACTATTTAGCTGATGGACGGCGAGAAATTTTGGCAGCGCACTGTGCGATCGCAGGTTTAAAATCAGCAGATATCCAAGCTGTGTTTAACAGTGCGACTGCCGAAGCTGCCCTAACATACCTAAAATCTCTAGATGCTGCAACCGATAGTGATTGGGTAAATCAAGTTTACAGTGCGATCGCCGAAACCATCGATGTTCGTTCTCAAGAATACATCCAAAGCCATAGCGAAAGGGGCACAGCAGTTACAATCTGTGGCTCGATTCTCTTCGATCGCGATCGCAAAATTATCGTGAAGAGTAAAACTGCTGGTCTGTTGATGGGAAAATTATGTTAATTTATTATGAATAATCGTAAACAATTCAAATAAATAATTTTTTAAGTAACCACTCTAGGGTAAGTTTATCGTTCTAATACCGTCTCCGACTTCGGGACTAGACAAACGCACATAACCTCGCGTTTGTCTAGGGCTTCTCTACCATTATCAGCCTAACCAGGCTGAATAATAGCATCACTATAGACCGCAAAGCATCTACCCTTAACAGACATAACACTCCCGTCATGAATACAGTGGTGACTCTACCGACAGAACAAGCGCCCCAAACATTAGAAAATGTTGGGCGGCTCAATCGCCAATTGATTGTAATTCTGGACTTCGGCTCTCAATATTCTGAATTGATTGCCCGTCGCATCCGCGAAACTCAAGTATACTCTGAAGTTTTATCCTATCGCACTACTTCTGAACAATTACGCCAACTCAATCCCAAGGGAATCATCCTCTCTGGTGGGCCGAGTTCGGTTTATGGTGATAACGCTCCCCATTGTCACCCAGAAATCTGGAATTTGGGAATACCCGTCTTGGGTGTTTGCTATGGGATGCAGCTAATGGTAAACCAACTCGGTGGGGAAGTGGCAAAGGCTGACCGAGGTGAGTACGGCAAAGCATCATTATATATTGACGATCCCACAGATTTGCTAACTAATGTTGAAGATGGCACTACCATGTGGATGAGTCACGGAGACTCTGTTACCCAAATGCCATCAGGCTTTGAATTGCTGGCACATACAGAAAATACCCCCTGTGCTGCGATCGCCGACCACGAAAGGAAACTTTACGGCGTTCAATTCCATCCAGAGGTGGTGCATTCTCTTGGCGGGATAGCATTAATCCGTAATTTTGTCTACCATATCTGCGATTGCGAACCTACTTGGACAACAGCAGCTTTTGTCGAAGAGGCGATTCGGGAAATTCGCACCAGAGTTGGCGAGAAGCGGGTGCTGTTGGCGCTATCTGGGGGAGTGGATTCTTCTACCCTGGCTTTCTTGCTGTATAAAGCCATTGGCGAGCAACTAACTTGCGTATTTATCGATCAAGGCTTTATGCGAAAGTATGAGCCAGAGCGATTGGTAAAGCTGTTCCAAGAGCAGTTTCACATTCCTGTAGAGTATGTGAATGCCCGCGATCGCTTTTTAGCTAAAGTTGATGGTGTTACAGATCCTGAAGAAAAACGCCGCCGCATCGGACACGAGTTTATCAATGTATTTGAGGAAACATCTAAGCGCCTCGGTCACTTTGACTATCTGGCTCAAGGGACTCTTTATCCAGATGTCATCGAATCTGCTGACACCAATGTTGATCCCCAAACTGGTGAGCGGGTAGCGGTGAAAATTAAGAGTCATCACAATGTTGGCGGCTTGCCCAAAGACCTAAGATTTAAATTGGTGGAACCACTACGGAAATTATTTAAAGATGAAGTCCGCAAAGTTGGGCGTTCCATTGGTTTACCAGAAGAAATTGTCCAACGACAACCTTTTCCTGGGCCTGGTTTGGCAATTCGCATTCTAGGGGAAGTTACATCTGAGCGGTTAAATATTTTGCGCGATGCTGATTTAATTGTCCGGCAAGAAATTAACCAACGCGGCATGTATCATGATTTCTGGCAAGCATTTGCTGTATTGCTGCCAATTCGTAGTGTTGGCGTTATGGGCGATCAACGTACTTACGCTTACCCCATTGTCTTGCGAATTGTTACTAGTGAAGATGGCATGACTGCTGATTGGGCCAGAGTCCCTTACGATGTCCTGGAAGTGATTTCCACTCGAATTGTGAATGAGGTAAAAGGGGTAAATCGGGTGGTTTATGACATCACCTCTAAGCCGCCTGGAACCATTGAATGGGAATAATCGAGTTTTGTAAGTTGACTTAGCTAAAAGCTCTCACTCTTGCCGATAATTCAGATTCATATATTTAAAAATGGCAATGCCGACCCGACTCATTTGCAGTTTTGGCATTGTCTATTTTTTTGTGTTCTCGATTTGGTAAGCTATTATACATTTAACTTATATATATAGGAATCATATTTGATTTTTGAACAAAACTAGGTATTGTAGGGTGTGTTAGAACGCAGTTCGTAACGCACCAAACCCTTGATGATAGTGCGTTACGCTGTCGCTAACACACCCTACGTATCTTTTCAGAAATCAAATACTAGTCCTATAGTATCCGATTTGATTCCTGAAATTATCTACGTAGGTAGGGAACAGGGAACAGAAATGAAGGGTATAGATGTGTACTTAATCTTGTTCAAAAATCAAAGCGGATTCCTATAGTTAGGGCGCTTGTATTGCCCAATTTGCAAGAGTTTGATTTTATTTATGCAGTTTAGATTTCTTTAACTTCATAGCAAAGTATGAGAGTTGTTAAATAAAAAGCTCTATCAAAATCGCAAGTTTTTATTAATAAAGTAGGCAGCAATTATCAAAGCGATTTTGTAACCCCAATTGTTAAAAGAAGTTTTTAAATATAACTAAATTTAAACACAAACATAATTTTATCTAGCCAATCATTATAAATACCAGTAAATAAGTAACCATCAATTAGATGGTGGCTGGACAAATTAAATTATTGTCTAGGAAAATAGGCGCGATCGCAGTAAAATTACCAAGGGTGTGGTAAAAGACAAAAACCAGCAGCTCGTTAGAAATAACTTTCATTTGATAAACATTAATGGAGATGTTATGGAACCTCCTCTCCCCCTTGCTGGCTTAAACATCCTCGTTGTTGATGATGATGATGATAGCCGTTTTTACATTACTACCGTGTTAGAAGCTGATGGAGCCACCGTTACGGCAGTTCCATCGGCGGCGGTAGCATTGAAAGTACTACCTGAGTTGCAGCCAGATATATTGATTTGTGATATTGCTATGCCTGGTGAAGATGGCTACACCTTTATCCGCAAGATTCGGGCGCTGAAACCTGATATTTGGGAAAAACTCCCTGCGATCGCTTTAACTGCTTATGGCGATAGCGAGTATCGTAGCCGGGCGCTAGAAGCTGGCTTTCAGACTCATGTGCCTAAACCAGTCGATCCAGGAGAATTGGTTGCGATCGTCGCTGATTTGGTTGCTTCTTATAAAAATTAGCGCAAAGATGCAGTGATTTGTGGGTCATTAAATCAACAGGGAGTGATTTGGAATTGCTGAGACTAGTTTGCTCCAGTTTCAAAACTAATTTGCTCAGACTTATATGCTGGTGGCTCAACGTGAATTAAAATCCTCACTGGACGGAACTTTTCTTCTAATCGGCTTTCTACTTCTTCGGTAATGTGGTGAGCGGTTTCTACGTCTGGTGCATCTACTATTAAATGCATTTCAATGAACACTTGACGACCAAGAACACCGCGAGAAGCAATATCATGACAGTTAATTACACCTGGAACAGAAGTTGCGATCGCATGGATTGCTTCTGGTGCGATCGCCATTTGATCCACAAGCCAAGGCAAATTCTCTTTTAAAACTGACCAGCCACTCCAAAATACCAACAAGGCGACAGGAAAAGCTAAGACTAAATCCATCCATTGATAACCTAGCCAAACTCCGATTAAGCCAGCTATTACAGAGATTGTCACCCAAATGTCGCTCATCGTATGGGTTGCATCAGCGATCAGAATAGAGCTACCCACCCGTCTACCTACAGCACGTTCGTAAAACGCCACAAAAATATTCACGCCCAGCACAATTAGTAATAACCACAACTCAGGTGGCGATATTCTCACAGGTTCACCACCACCTTTGAGAATTCGCTCGATTGCTCCTTGCAAAATTTCAAAACAGGCTATTCCTAAAAATGAGGCAATTCCTAAAGCTCCCACAGCTTCAAACTTACCGTGTCCGTAGGGATGCTCGCGATCGGGTTGTGGAGAAGAAAATTTACTTGCAATTAATCCTAAAACGTTGTTGGCGCTATCTGTCACACTATGCAAGGCATCAGCTAGCAAACTCAAAGAACCTGTCCAGTAGCCCACAACTGCTTTCAATCCCAATACGAACAGGTTGAGAAGTAAGGTAATAATTAAAACCTTTCGCACTTCGGCGCGGTTATCGTAAATCATAGATAATTTATCACATCAAGTTCTATGACTTCTAATGTAAAACTTAAAACATCAATAAACACAAATGAAATGTATCAAAGTCTTACGCAGTAAGAATTAAGTCTCTCTATAGGATCTATGTTTTATACTATTTTATTGAGATTATTTATAACTAATAACAGCTACAAGCTTTATAGCTGTTAGTAATGCCTTTACAGACAGCAGCATATTTTTATCATTAATTCCAGAAATATTTTAATTAATTTTGTTATTCATACATCCAGCCAGTCCAAACCGAATTGTATTCAAAGATATTATGACGACCATTAGCACTCTGTACTAACTCAGGATAAATTACGAGCTTAGGAAGTTTTATTTACTACCTTATAAAAATGATGAAGCGTAAGCTTCATTCATCAAATTGTCAAGATTTGAGTAGCGAAATCAAAAAATACTTACAGGTTTTGGAATAATTAGTAAATCTATAGGTAAGTTTTCACGTTCTCCTTCTAAAAGTAAATTCACAAGCCAGATAATGGGTGAACATTTGATACTCTTATGAGTTTGAGTAAGAACTTGAGCAATATAATTCCAAAGGTCAATTTTCCTCAGAAGACAAGTTTCAACCACAAATACTATGAATACTAAAAAACTTACAGGTAAGGTGGCATTGGTAACAGGCGGCTCACGCGGTCTAGGAGCAGCGATCGCTAAACGTCTCGCAGACGATGGTGCAACTGTCGCCCTCACCTACACTAGTTCGCCACAAAAAGCCGACGAGGTGGTGCTTGCCATTGAAGCAGCAGGTGGCAAAGCCTTGGCAATACGCGCCGATAGTGCCAATGTTGAAGCGGTGAAAAACGCTGTTGCCGAGACAGTCAAAGTCTTTGGTCGTCTTGACATCCTCGTGAACAATGCGGGGGTCGCCACTTTGGCCCCAATTGACCAATTCTCAATGGATGATTTTGATCGGTTGATCGCAGTTAACGTTAAGGGTGTCTTTGTGGCAACTCAGGAGGCTGTCCGCCACATGGATGAAGGCGGACGGATCGTGATGATTGGCAGCGTCAACAGTGATATCATGCCTTTTGCTGGCGGCTCCGTTTACGCTTTGACCAAAGGGGCGATCGCCAGTTTCACACGCGGTCTTGCTCGCGATCTCGGCCCTCGTGGCATCACTGTGAACAATATCCAACCCGGCCCGGTAGACACCGACATGAATCCGGCGGAAGGCCCTTTTGCCGAGACTATGAAAAGTATGATTGCCTTGCAACGCTATGGACGAAGCGAAGAAGTTGCCGATATGGTTTCCTATCTCGCTAGTGCAGAAGCCGGTTTCATCACCGGTGCAAGCCTGAAGATTGATGGCGGCTTTGCAGCCTGATAGAGCAGAACCAAGAAAAGTCCGATCGTGTAAATCTGTCTGGCGACGATACCAGCGCCAAGGCTGGGGGCACATCCTGAAAAAAGTTGGCTTCACCGCCGTCGATCTCGGCGGCTTCGTCTCTTCTTCCGGTAAAATTAGTACTTATCAATAAGCTTTAATAAAAAACTTATGTCTTCAATTCCTCTAACATTGAACCTAATTGAAGGTTCTGTCTCCTTCAGTTTTTCACCCCAAGCAGCACAAGAATTAAAGACAGCGACAGATCAACTCATGGATCGACTGAAAGCTGTCGCCGCTAAACCCACTCCTGGCGGCGGTAGAGTCACTCCCCAGCCTCCAATGGAATATCGTTATACAGGTGAAGTATTTTTAGAGATTTTCTGTAATCCTAATATTTGGCCAACGCCTTTCGCAGCCAAAGTTTTGCTGACTGTCCGCAACATCAACATTCGCTTGACTACTGAAGCTGAACTTACTCGTATTATTGAAGACATTAATCAATATTTAGAGCAAGTTGGATAATAGTTCAATAATTTTTCTATGCTTTTCGAGATTTTTTAACAAATAATCTTATACAAATTTGGGATTTTGCGAAAATTCCCTTTATTGTCGCAACTGGTGTCGGTTAGCCCGACTTAGCCAACTTCTAAAAACGAGTTTTGGCTTTGAAAAGCAGGTGATGCTATGAATTGCGAGTCAAAAGTGAAGTTCCTACACTTATATCAGACAGATCGATCTAGGAGCTTCACCGAATCTACACACCAGACTCAAGCTTTAGCACCAGAAGATGTACAGAAAAAATGCTTCTGATGCCTTCTTTAACTTGAGAATTTGTCTAAATTCAGACTCCAATACTTTTGTGTTAATGAAAGACGCAAGATTCTATATGGGGCAATGCCGATCAAAAACCAGAGATTATCCCCCAGATTGGGCGTAGGATCGTTGACTGTGACATCCACACATCGAAAATAAACTCCTAATCCCAAACCCGAAATCAAACATTGATTTAGTCGTTGTCCCACTGTTCGCGACCAATTAGGTCGCCAATGCGATCGCGTAACAAAAAGTCACATTTCTCTAATTCACATTCAACGCAAACCCACTCTCTGGCTGGAATATATTGGCAGAGGCTATATATTGGCTGTTGTCGGCTAACCATTCCCTTTTGCACGAGTCGGCGTGCTTCGTCTTGAATCAGATCGAGAGAGTAGTAATTGATAGAAGGCACCGTATTCACACTCATGTTTTTTACTCACAAATTAACACTTACGATAGTGTTCCCGTTAATAATTAGGAACAAACATTACAGAAATTAGACTTGTGGCTAGGATTTTGTAGTTTGCTATACGGAACTATTTTTATTTTGACGCTACATATCCTGAAATTATCTCAAGAAATGTTAAGAAAGTCAACGAATCCTGACATTCATCAAAAATCCGCTTTACAAAAAAAATTCCGAGTAGTTAACTTAACCTGCTATGGCGGCCGGATGATTTTTATGCAACAAGTCTGAAAGTCTTGCCATTACTGTATTTAGACAATATTTTGTGGGTGGAAAGATATTCATACTGCGACACCGATAGCGATCGCGAACAGCGTCTCGTAGAGAGCGTCATAGCCCACCGCAGGCATCGCTTACATATCAAAATAATCACCTCAAAGCCCGATCTAGAACTGCTGGTATTTATCTAAGGTAAACAACACAAGAACCTTTGTCAGATACTAAGGTATAAACTGTTGCAAAACATAACGGCTAAAGTACACTACGAAAGCTTTTATTCTGGCATCTGTTAACAATTTCTTAAGTAAGGCTATGAATACGTAGTTATTTTTCGCACCAAAGAATACAGTTTTCTTTTGAAAAACATCTCATCTTTAGAAGGCAAAAGGAGGAAACCAGTTGAGATTTGACTCCTACACTTCCCTGCGGGACGCTGAACGACAAAGCTAAAGCTCTGTTACCAATGACTTGAAGCCACTGTTGCGTTAGCTTCTGGCAAGGTACAAGAATTCGATGGAGGTCTTTAAACCCTTGTTCCTTAGCATTGACCAAGGCAAACAAAAAGCATGTAGATGCAACTACCGATGGCTGAAGTAGGTTATGGTTACATTAAAACAGACGCGATCTAGTCACGTCTGTAAACTGTTTGGCGGATTTGCTGAGATTAATTGTTCTGAAGTTACATTGTTGTTTTAGTTACTTATTCGGAGAATTCCCGATCGTTTTGATCGGTGTTGTCTTCTCCTGGGAGCAGATTTTCTGGCGGACGTTCATGATTGAGTTGGCTTAGTAGTGCCAGTACCTTGTTACCGCGTTCTATGGAGCGATCTTCGAGAAAAATGACTTCTGGTGTGCGACGTAGCCTTACCCGCGCCCCAAGTTCGCTGCGGACATAACCCGTGGCTGACTTTAAGCCTGCCATTGTTTCTACCTTAGCTTCATCTGTACCATAGATACTGACGTAGATTTTGGCGTGTTGGAGATCGCCAGAAACATCAACATCAGTAACACTTACCATTCCTGTGCCCACACGGTCATCCTTAATGCCGTTGAGCAGCATTTGGCTAACTTCCCGTTTGATCAATTCTGCAACGCGGGAAACCCGGCGATTTGTAGCCATAAAAATTTCGCCTCCTGACAGAGGTTGTACGACAAAAAAATAGATGTAGACAGTACTTAGCGGGAGCAACGCCAAGAGTAACCATCTGTGAGGTATAGCACCGATATAGCGCTAGTCTAGATTGTACTTAAACCGAGCATTGCCCGTAGGGTGAAAGTAAGGAAGACTAAACTGCTCACAAATAAACCCAAGATGGCGATCAAAGTGACGGGGCGCTTCAATAGTGGCACTAATGGCTCAAAAGTGTTCAAAAACAGCCCTAAGACGATCGTAATTAAGTACCGGGGGTAGCGAAAGACGTTATCCCAAAATCCATCAAACATCTGAATCTAAACTGCCTTGTTATATACTTACGTTTGTTTTGATATGCTTTATCCACTTAATTGTAATCTATGCAGCCGGAAAATTAGCCAGCTAATATAAAATATAGCTTGTCGGTTATATTGGCTTTATTTAGTCACGATTATTTTCAGTTAAATCGCAAGTAAATGGTAATTCAAATTCCCAAGGAAACTAGCCCGCGTCCATTTTTGAAGTGGGCAGGGGGTAAAAGTAGATTGATACAACAATATATTCCTTATTTTCCCAAGAGTTATAAAAATTACTATGAGCCATTTTTAGGCGGTGGTGCTGTTTTTTTCTATCTCCAACCAAACATAGCAACTTTGACTGATATAAATGCCGAATTAATTAATACTTATTGTTGTGTTAAATGTCATGCTGATGAATTAATTTTTCTATTGAAAGAGCATAAGTATCGGCATAATAAAGATTATTATTATAGTGTCAGAAACCACTCTGGTGGTACAGATATAGAAAAAGCGGCTCGTCTAATTTATCTTAATAAGACTTGTTTTAATGGTCTTTATCGAGTCAATTCACAGGGAAAGTTCAATGTGCCTCTAGGCAGATATGAAAATCCCAATATTTGTTCTGAGATTTTACTGCAAGCAGCATCAGAAGCGCTTTCTCATGCAGAAATTAAACAAGCAGATTTTACAGAAGTCCTAAATCATGCAACTAGCAGTGATGACTTTGTATTTTTTGACCCACCCTATTATCCTATCAGTGACACTAGCTATTTCACTGCTTATAGTCAAAATTGTTTTAGTAAAAAAGACCAAGAACTCTTAAGAGATACTTGTGCAGAGTTAGCAAATCGTGGTGTCAAGGTTATGGTGTGTAATTCTGATAGTGAATTTATTAGAAATATTTATAAAGATATCAACTTTGAAACTTATAAAATAAAAGCAGCCCGCTCGATTAACTCCAATATAAAAAATAGAGGGATGATTGACGAACTATTAATTACATCCTTTTAAAGATTTTTATTTGCCCAAGCAATAAATCTGTCTAAGCTGTAAACTGCTAATAAATTATGGTTATCATTAACTCTTGCTTTTAGCCATTTGCTTGCGCCTTCTCGCATACCTTCCCCGCCTAAAATGACGATAGTTGGTGCAGGGTAATAGTTCTGGATGTTCATGTTCAAGTAAGGAAATTTTTCATCAACAGAACCTGGGCTTTCTTGCCATTTACACTCAAAAATTAAACCAGATGGCATAGCCGATGAGCCAACAACATAAAAATCAACCTTCAAATCGGTATGATAAATTCCAGTCCCAATATAAACTTCTTTTCCATAACGTTTTGGTAATAAAGCAGCATTCAGTATAAATTCTTTTGGGACATAGTTACCGACTTGAAAATAATTATGCCCATTTAAGATTGCTTCTACATTTCCTTCTAAAATATTCCCAGACTTATTTGCCCGTCCGCCTTGAGTCAGAGCCATCCTCAATCCCTCTGCCAAAAGTCCTGTTTATTATAGGATTTCACAGAAGTAGTAAAAAAGGGTCAGTTGCTTAATATGAATTTTTTATTTTGACTAAACAAGGTTGGATTAATGGGTAAAAAATCTGAGAGTTTGGTACTCTTGTACTAAAAAAATACAAATGTATTAATAATTGGGGTAAGAAACTAGTTACTAATTCAGGGAGTATGAAAGGAATGGAATTTCCCTTTTCTTTTTGTCCCTTAAACTTTTTTCTAACCTCTCTAAATAACTGGGAATTTAGCTTGGATAAATTTTAGTTATTTCACTTTAGCTTCAACCGGTCTGTGCTTCGGTATGACCGTTGCGGATAGACCATGCTAGTTCTAACAGTTGAGTCCAGCGCTTTTGTAACTGTTTGGGGGTGCATTTGATGGTTTTAGCGATCGCTTGGTCAGTTTGTCTTGCAGTTTTTAACTGTAATATTTGCTGTTGTTGTTCTGTGAGTTGATTCACAAAAATTTCCCACTGCTGGGAAGATAAACCCAATTTTTGCTCTAAACCTGCGCCTAACCATTGATGTACCAATTGCCAATGGTGTTGTTTAGCAAACTTTTCTACGTGGTACTTAAACCGTTGTTGGAGATAATCGCGCTGACGGCTGGTTAAACCGAGAATTTGGTCAATTTCTGGGGCTGAGAGGTCTTGAAGTTTCAAGCTGAGGTAGTTCATACAGTCAGATTGACCTTGAGACTCCAGATATTTCATCAACTCAGTGATGACGCGATCGCGTTCTGATTCTTCAGATGGATCGAAATTAGTTTGGGCAATCATTTGCGATCGCAGCTGTTGCACCGCCGAGTTACGCTGATAAGATTCTGCTTCTTCACCCTTAGCTGACTCTACCGCCATTTCAATATCCACGGTAGTCTCTTGGGGCTGACGACGAGCAAAACCTTGGGCGCGTAAGATAATCAATTGCTGATTTGCACCACCAGGTAAATTGATGCGGCGTTTGGCGTACTGTTCTGTAAAGGCCATGTATTCAGCTAATTGCAGCTGAGTACGCGGTGTGTGATCGTTAGGTAGTTCGTTTTCTCTGCGGAAAGCTTTGATAGCTTCGATATAAAATGCTTGTAAAAAATCTTCAATTAGGCTGTAACGAGCATCAAAGCCCAACTCCGAGCCAGATATAGTTACATGGCGGTAAACCATAGCACCCAAATTACTATGTAATTCCACCCGTCCTTGTTTGGAACCTAGTTGGTAGTAGCGTAAGCACTTTTGCATCCGATGCCTTCCCAACGTAATCTGCCAGGATTTGATTTCGCCAGATGTTTGGATACGCGAGCTTTTGTCGCAAATGCGTTCTACTTCTACGGCTATGCGGTTTGCTAAAGCTTCTACGCACCTGGGTGCTGCTTTCACTTGCGCTTGCATTTCCTGACACAGCAATTCAATTAAGGTTTCGCTGCTGCTGTCTGAAAATTCTTCGGTCGAAAGGTGGTTATTAAAAATAGGTGTAGAGTTTGGTAGATTAACGACGTTAGCTTTCATGACTTTTCCAGGGAGTAGTATTGCACCGTAATTACAACGCAGAGACAGCAATCAAGGCTAGCCAAGGCTTATGAATCTTTGGGCATTCATCCATTAAGGCTTGCCGTATATAATGCTCACATCTAAAGCTCATATATAAAACTGTAGGAAATACGAGAGAGTTACAGTTATGGCAATGTGTCGGTTTGTTCATAAGCCATCACATTGAAGCGGGGACATGAGTACCCACCATTTTCTGAAAGTTGTCAAATTTCTTGCTGTACCGACTTTTACCACCATCCTGTTATTGCGTCCGCGCCCATCGTAGACATCGCTTTGGAATATGACAATTTAAAAACTGGAGTCACTTCGATCGCAATTTCCGAAAAGGAGAGGTGTGCTTGTGATGTAGGGCCTGGGGACTAGGGACTGGGGATTGGGAAGATGAGTATGTGGATTCATACCCCAACCAAATCTTAAAAGAATTTTTTCCCCAGTACCCAATTCCCAATTCTCAGTCCCGGAATTCTTATACCCATGCTGCTGCTGCTTCCCAACCTAAACCCCTCCGTATAATTGCTGCTTCGTCTCCCGTCATATCCAAAATCGTAGATACTTCATAAGTAGGTTCTTCGCCAGTGTCTACAATTATGTCTACCAACTTATCCAAACGGTCAAATAGCTCTACCCGTGACTGAACAGTTTCTGGATCTATCCGAATCATTCCATTGTCTGCTTCATCTGCTGGCAGATGTGCTGAAGTTGAAATAATTGGATTACCCAAAGCTGCCAGCAACTCCAAACACACAGTATGGTTTGGGACTCTAATTCCAGTACTTTTCCGCTTGGGGCTTTGCACCAATCGCGGTACTAATTTAGTTGCTGGGAGCAAAAACGTGTATGGCCCTGGAATCAGGCGTTTCATAATCCGATAGGCTGTGTCACTTACGAAGGCATAAGTTGCCACATTTGAAAACGAGGGACATAAAAATGTCAGTGGTTTATCATTTGCTAGCTGTTTAATTTGCCGCACTCGTTCTACCGCCGACTTAGCATTCAAATCACAACCGATCGCATAAACTGTATCAGTAGGGTAAAGCATGACTGCGCCACTAGAAAGCGCCGACTTTATTTCCTCTATTCGTCGCATTTGAGGATTATCCGGATGAACTGAGAAAATTTTTGCCATAGAGGGAATGGGTAATGGGGAATGGGGAATGGGGATTGGGGACTGGGGAAAATAACAAATGACTAATGACAAATGACTAATTTATTATGAATAAAATTGCTTATCTTCAATGTCCGACAGGAATTTCTGGTGATATGTGCCTCGGTGCTTTGGTCAGTTTGGGTGTTCCTGTGGAGTATTTAATTGAAAAACTCAATGGGTTGGGTATTGAACAGGAATATCAGTTAAGAGCGGAGTTTGTCCAACGGAATGGCCAGCAGGCGACTAAAGTCCATGTGGATTTAGTACACGATCGTCACCATCACCACCACGGCCACGAACACAGTCACCATCACACACGCCACTTGCCAGAAATCGAGCAAATGATTCTCAAAGCGGGGTTGCCATCACGGGCAGAAGCTTGGAGTTTGGCGGTATTCCGACAGTTAGCAGTGGCAGAAGGGGCAGTGCATGGCATTTCTCCTGAAAAAGTTCATTTTCATGAAGTGGGTGCTATAGATGCGATCGTAGATATTGTGGGTACTTGCCTGGGGTTAGATTGGCTGGGAATTGAAAGTAATGACGAAGGATTGCCCCTACTTTATTGCTCGGCGTTCCCCACTGGTGGCGGTACTGTTCGGGCTGCACATGGTCAGATGGCAGTACCAGTACCAGCAGTATTAAAGCTGTGGGAAATGCGGAGTTGTCCAGTTTATAGTAACGGCATTGATAGAGAACTGGTAACACCAACAGGAGCTGCGATCGCTACTACTTTGGTAAGAGACTTTGGTTCACCACCCGCGATCGCTATTAAGCAAATAGGACTGGGAGCAGGAACCATAAATTTACCCATTCCCAATATTTTACGTCTCTGGCTGGGCGAAAGCACAAGTTTACAGTCAAATTTCAGCGATTCTGAAGATAGTAGCTCAAATTTAGAAACCATCTCAGTACTAGAAACCCAAATTGATGACTTAAATCCCCAAGCGATCGGCTATGTGTTTGAGGCGTTGTTTGCTGCTGGTGCGGTGGATGTTTTTACCCAAGCGATCGCAATGAAAAAGTCCCGTCCAGGGATTTTGCTGACTGTGATTTGTCATCCAGAAAATTTACTCAGTTGTGAAAGGGTTATATTTCGTGAAACTACAACTTTGGGTATTCGGCGAACAACTCAGCAACGTGCCATTTTACAACGGGAAATCCAACATGTGGAAATTGAATATGGCAAAGTCCGTGTCAAAGTAGCATGGAAAGGACAATCACCAGAAAAAGTTATTGCTAACGTGCAACCAGAATATGAAGATTGTGCAGAGTTAGCCCGAAAACATAATATTCCCTGGCGTGAAATTCAACGGTTGGCGCTACAGCGTTGGTATTTAGTTAATAGTTAAAATCTCTTCGTTCCTCCTTTTCTGTCTCTGACTGAGAAGCAGACAACCTATAAAAGCTTATTTGAGAATCGCTTTTACATTAACTTGACACCAATGCACTAGAGCCAGCACCAACTAAAAACCCCTCCAATATTGGAAGGGTTAAAGTAATTTTTGCTAATGGGATGGTGATTAGGGGGAAACAGAAGCTTTTCCTCCTTGATGAGCGAGAAATACAGCATAAACGGGTTTGAGGTCGCTGACTTTTGTAGAAGAAGTGGGTAAATTATTGGAGTTAATAGCTATAGATTTGCCACTATTGTTAGTAGTTGTTTGAGCGCCACCGATTCCAGGCAATAAAGCAATAGAAGTGACAATTAATACAGAATCTATCAAAATTGAGAGTTTCATAAAATTATTTTTATTTCTAGTCAAGTGCAATTAGCTTTCTTGAATAATAGATTCTCATTTTTTGTTCAGTCTTAACTTCCTACACTCAGACCGCCCGATCGGTTGATTTATTCCTCACCCATTCGGGTGAGCTAATTGATTAGGGTAGGGTCGAGGTGTGCATTACTGCATCACCCCTCCCATTCGGAACCGTGCTTGCGACTTTCATCGCACACGGCTACTCAATGTGTTATCCATTTGTCATTCGGACTTCCTGACAGCATGACTTATGAAATTAGGAATATCATGTATCCACTCCCAGTTAGATTTGTTCCAGAATTGAGAAAGTTTCTCTCGGAATTTTGAGTGGTCTTTCTTCCTAATTTCTTTTAGGTCAATTGCGGTCTTTACGTCGTGGCAGTGCCGATGTAATAGTTGCAGATTTTTGTATTCATCCTTACCGCTTAATGCTCTGGGGATTTTGTGGTCTACTTCTAAAACATCCCATTCTTGGAAGCTTAAGCCGCACCAAGGACATTTACCCTTTTGAAGTTTTAGCAACTTAGCCTTACGATTAGGCATTTGGGGGTGTGTTCCTAGTCTTGTACTCCAATAAACTGTGTCGCCATCGTAGGGGCTTTTATCGCTTTTAACTTTTACATAGTCAGTGCTACTGCAACTTGTTTCCCTATGTTTTAGTAACCGAAGGGGGTTCGCGTTCCCCTCCCTGGTTGCGAATACCCAGTTGTCACCGTCAATGGAAGTCCAATATTTGATGTGTCCATCATTTATGTTTCCACATCGGCGTTTTGCCCATCGTCGAAGTTTCAGGTATGTGAGGTGGTCTTGTTTGGGAAGTATTCCAACGTTTTGAGCGTCGGAGTTTGAATAGAAAGAAGCCCATCCCCTTATCACAGGGTTAAGGTCTTTGATTAATGCCACTTGAGGCGATGACCTGTGTTTTGTGATGATTCTTCCGATTTCCTCTTGATGCACCTTACTTGCCTTCGCGGATGGGGTGATGAGGGTGTTAAAACCTAGTATTGTACCTTGAGTATTTATATTGCTCCGGTATTTCCCGGCGGGGTATTGTCGGATGTGATGACCGAGAAAGTCAAATCCGGCTTTACCATCCTCACTTAACTTATGATTGAGTGTATGAGTTAGCCGAGTTTTTTCTGGTTTTAATTCAAGTCCTAGACCAGCTAACCATTCCGAGATAATTTCTCGGCATCTTTGGACAACGGCTTTGTCTTTGTGGAGAACCACAAAATCATCTGCGTACCTTATAAATCCAAGATTCTCGCGGTTATCCCGCTTTCTTCCAGGTAGTGTTTCTGCGTATTTTATCAGGTGATTTTCTAAACCGTGGAGGGCTATGTTTGCCAAAAGTGGAGAGATTACCCCACCTTGCGGCGTTCCCTCAGATGTAGCAGTAAATGCTCCTTTGTCTATCACCCCAGATTTTAACCAGGATTTAATTTGTTGCCTGGCTTTACCCTTGATGTTCAACTTTTGGAGCAGTGCTTCATGGTTGATGCGGTCAAAACATTTGGCTATATCCGCGTCTAGCACGTATTTTGCCTTCTGTTGAATACAGAGTTTAATTTTTTTAATCGCATCGTGGCATGACCTTCCGGGTCTAAAACCATAGGAATTTGATTCAAAGACTGCTTCCCATTCTGGTTCAAGCGTAGCTTTTACTACGGCTTGTAGTGCGCGGTCGTACATTGTGGGTATTCCTAATGGGCGTTTTTCCTCTCTTCCTGGTTTTGGAATCCATACTCTACGGGTAGGTTTGGATTTGCCAGTTAGATTTAATTGCCCTGCCAGTTCAAGGCGTGCTTTTGGGGGCAGTGATTTAGTACCGTCCACACCTGCCGTCTTTTTGCCTTGGTTGTCTTGTGTAACCCGTCGTACCGCCAATAATCTATTAGACCAAGACCTCATCAGCGTCTTTTGGAGTTTACGGCATTGCTTGAAATCACCACGGCGGGAAGCAGCGTAGATGCGTTTTTGCAACTTGAAAACATATCTTTCAGCTTGTCGCCAATTGATTGTTTTCCATCCCTCGATATTCATTTCTGAATCCGAATTAGGCTTATTCATAGCTACTGTTACCTCTAGCTTTCCCACACTGCGGCTCACGTCTGCTTATCCTGGAAGTTACGCCATCCCTTTTAAGGCATTACCCGTTAATTCGGGTTAGGCATTTTGCTTCTTGAGTCATCCTGCGCCCTCATGTCTTATGGCTGATGCCTACCTGTTACCAATTTCAGGAGAACATGAAGGGTTGTTTCGTTCCCAGTATCCATAATTGAGTCTTTAGGGCGTGTCTCTCCACCGAGGTTTTGAGTGGTGCGCTATCGCGGTCGTCAAATCCTGATAGTCTCTACCTTTGTCGGATTTTCCCGACCCAAGAGTGTGGCTTGTGCCACTAGCTTATAGCCCTTGGCGTGGAGTGACGATGGTTAAACAACACTTTGCTTTTCTACCCATAGACTCTTGCTTGCAGTAGGTGCTTTCAGCAATTACCACCTATTCCTGCTTTCACCCCCGCTTTACACCTTTGATAATCAATCTGGGATGTAGGGGCTACCAGATTTCTGGTACTTTGTGTGCTTTTAATCCCGCACCGGGACAGTAGGACTTGGTGTATTCTGATTAGGTTATGATTCAAGTTAATCATTTGAATATTTCCCTTTCTCCTCTAGCTGTCTAGGCTAATGCTCGGCTAGATTTCCTCACCTACATGGATATTGAGTTGTCATTGGTTGAGGATTAAAGTGCGAACTCTACCCTGGAATGGGTTACTCAACCAAAGCCAGCCGTCCTCCTTTTCAGGTTTAGACTGAACGAATCGCACTGACATACTCCACACACTCCCCTTTCAGGGTGAGTGTGGGCTTCTCAACGACTCTTCTATGAAGACATTAATTGAGCTTTGAGGGCGTGTGTCCCACGCGCCTTTATGTTTAAAGAAGCATTTAGATCCCTGCACAAACTGATACTACAATTAGGGCAATTGTGCATTCTTTGAGATAGTGGCTTTTTGACTTTATGCCCACAACTAGAACATTCTTGGATCGTGCCGCTTGGATTGACAGATAAGCTGTTGCGTATTTAATTTGTATATGCGATGCGGGCAAGATGCCCGCACTACAATAATTTTACGTTTTCGTACTATACAATTTAGATGCACATCAGCTTATCACTTTCAGACCAGCGTTCTCGGCTTTGTTTGAAAGTATCGTTACAAACTGTCCCCACCCGGCATCATTAATACTCTTAGCCAGCCATGATAAGCCAAGTCCTTTGATATTCAGCTTTTCAACAGCCACCACATCGTATTTATCAAGCAGTTTTTTCGCTGTTTTAAAGTGGAAATCCTTTCTAGTATCCGCAACCTTTTTGTGCTGAATAGCTAGTTTTTTAATAGCTTTCTTTCGTCTGTTAGAACCTTTTTTACGCCTTGATACTTTACGCTGCGCTGATTTTAATCTGCGTTCAGCCTTGCGTAGATATTTAGGTGCTTTGACTCTAGATCCGTCAGAAGCTACATAGAAATCAATCAGACCAACATCAATTCCAACAATATTATTGGCTTTGAAATCAGGCTTAGTAGTTGGTACGGTTTTACCATCCAAACTCAAAGTAACATAATACCCATCAGCTTTTTTAGTGACAGATACAGTTTTGATGTCAAACCCAGACGCTCCTACGTCGCTACCGCTTGCGCTATCGGGTATTAGGCGATGAACAATCACCTTAATATTCCCAATCTTTGAGAGCATTATTCTATTATTGACAAAATGATGACTCTTAAATTGGGAATATGTAAATGTTTTGTATTGCCCTTTGCCCTTGAATCTGGGTCTACCTGACTTTTTGCCATTAACATCACTCTTTAACCATCTTTCAATTGCCAGTTCAACTTTTTTAGGAACTTCCTGTAACACTTGAGAGTGGATTTCTTTGTACCAGAGTCTATCTATTTTAAGTTGAACCAAAGACGCTTTTTGATTGTAGTAGTTAGGCTGCTCTTTTAGCTCTGGCAGATGACAAATTAACGGGCATCTATCAACAGGACAACGATTCATCTCATACCAGTCAAACCTTTGAGCAAGCAAATAATTATATTGACAACGCAGCATTTCCAGTGTTTTATCAATCTTTTCCGCTTGTTCTTTTGTTGGCTTGATTTTGTATTGGTATGAGATTTTCATTCTTTACCCTTTGTTTTCGACCTCCTATTATGATAACATAAACGTACAGACAATGTATAGATAATTATGAAAAACAAGTCATTAAATTTGAGAATCTCGGAAAGGCGATTAAATAAATTACGCTTGTATTCAATTCAAAAAGATATGACTATGACAAGAATTATTGAGGATTTTATTGATTCTTTAAAACTTGAAAATGGTGATTCCTCCTCTCTACGAGACGCTCCGCGAACGACCCCAAGACCAGTCAAACCTGTGGTTTGATTTGGTTAGGGGTCAACTCGTCATCACCCAAAAATTCATCTCATCGCCTCCCTTCGGGTAGGCGAGAGGCTTCTTTTTGTTTCAGCTAAAGACTTTCGAGAGCTTTTAGCACCTCTGCTGTTGACTGATATCGTTGCGTAAAGTCGAAATGTACCATTCTATTTAAAATAATCACTAAATCGTTTGTAGCGTCAGTTAGTTCGCGCCAATGTTGCCAAATCTGTTGATTGCCATCAGCTTCGCCTTGAATAATTATTTCACCAGTATTTATATCTCTGCGAAATTCTCTAGGGTCTACTCCAGTTAAACCCTGAATTCCCATAATTCCCAACGCATAAATATCGCTGTTGAGTTTTGGCAAACCGCTCATTTGCTCAGAAGGTGCATAACCAGGAGTACCAATTGAAATGGTCTGAGCTTCTTGCTGCTGAGGATGAATTTGCTTAACAGCACCAAAGTCAATTAAAACAATATGTCGATCTGATTCTCGCCTAATCAAGTTACTAGGTTTAATATCTCGATGGATTACGCCATAGCTATGCACAAAAACAAGCACGTGTAAAACTTCTTTGAGCATATCCACAACTTCGGCTTGTTTTAGTCGCTTCCCAGAGGTTAGCTCTTTGTCCATCGCATGTCCTCTCACAAATTCTTGCACTAAAGAAAATTGCCGATTTTCTTCAAAAAAAGCTAGCAGTTGAGGAATTTGTGGATGCTTACCCAAAGTTTCTAAAATTTCTGCTTCAGCGTCAAATAATCGTCTGACGACATTTAAATATTCTGCATCTTGGCGGGGGGGACGCAACTGTTTAACCACACACTGGGGATTACCAGGACGCTGGATATCATCAGCCAAATAAGTATTACTAAATCCTCCAGAACCCAAGCCTTGAGTAATTTGGTAGCGGTTATTTAGTAGGGTTCCTAGTGCAATATCTTGCCCGATGGAATCAGCAATTACAGTTGGTGCTTCATTTAAGGCATCGCCGCGCTGCCGTAAAAGACCTTGCAATTCCACAATTAATTGTTGGTGTTCTTGAACCCGTTGGGTAATTTCTTGTTGTTCTTGCTTTGTTTGATAAGCGCTATACGCAAGGACACTGCCGGCGGTAAATACTAACCCCAACGCCGGAGGGATTACTGGGAACCATCCAGCTTGGGTAAAAATGACAAAATTGCCTCCAAATAACACTGCAAGGGCTGTTGCTCCTGCTAGTCCTAAGCCTAGCGGATGCTGAATCCGCGATACCAGTAACCCACCAACTACAGTCCATCCCCATATCCACAGGACTTTCCCCCACTCAGGTAGAAACCAAAATAGAGGCTGTTTGTTAAGAACAGCACTAAGAATTTGACTAACACTGTGGGCATGAATTTCAATTCCTGCCAATTTGCCAGAATTATCTGATTTACCAGTAGCAAAAGGCGTATTAAAAATATCATTTAAACTATTAGCTGTTGAACCAATTAAAACGATGCGGTCTTTCACCAAATCTGGTTTAACTTGATTTTCAAGTACTTCTGTAATAGTTACCTGCTGGGCAATCTGATGACCAGAACGGTAATTAAGCAAAATTTGGTAGCCATTTGTATCTGCTTTCTGATAACCGCCAGCGTTACTTTGCAGGGGTTTAAATATAGTATCTCGTAGTCGTAGTTCCTTTTTTGGGGTAAATTCTAGTCGGATGTTTCCAACTTCTAAGTATTTGAGTGCTAGCTGTAAACTAAAAGAATAAGTACTTTGACAAGAATCGGATTCTTCTGCACTTACCAATAATAGGTTGCGACGAATTGTAGCATCAGTATCTTCTACAACATCATTAAATCCTACTCGCTCTGCTTCAACCCCTTTTGGCGGTGCTATTCCCGGATTGTTAGAACCAGAATGTTTACAAATAGGAATGATGATATCGCTCTGTTGTAGGCGTTGCAGCAACTTTTCATGACCAGGCTGTACTGGTAAGTCACGGAAAATATCTAGACCAATGGCTCGCGGTTCATAAGCTTCAAGTTTTCCTAACAGTCGGTCTAGAAGTTCGCTAGATAGGGGCCAATTCCACTTTTGGATATCTTTTTCAGTTAAAGCAACAATCAATAGACGAGAGTCTGGGCCGGGGTCGCTACGTAATTGCATCATCTGGTCATAGACCTTCATCTCTAGAGGCTCGAAAACCCCAAGTTTTTGAATGCCTACTAGTAAAAGTGTAGCGATCGCACTTGACAAAATAACTGGCTGTCTAAATAAACTTTTAAAATTCACAACCATTTCTTTAAATATATTTTACTTTAAAATATACATATTTTTTATCCTAATTTTCATCATTGAAATTATTCTATGCAATTTGCAACTTTTCTCGAAATACCAATATCCCCAACTTCTTTAAGAAGTCGGAGATATTGTTGCTTACGAATGATTAAGTAGGGCTATATCTGTTTAAGATAATGCACAATTGCCTCTGCTGTTGGCAAATTAGTTGCCAGGAAAACTTGATTAATAGTGCATAACCTTAGCAGCGCTTCTTCATTTGCTTGACCAGGCTGAGGTTGCAGCAAATCTCTCAGGAAAATAACTGCTAAAATTTCTCCTGCTCCAACCAATGAAGCAATTGTTTGATACCCTCCAGAAATTGGTGCTGGGGTTTGTTGACTAATAGTTATTCCCGCCTGTTGATGTAAAACTTCGCTAACAGATGGCCAGGTAATTGTAAAGCTCTGTGAGAAAAATTCTTGATGTTGAGAAACAAATTCAGCAAGTTCTGATTTTTTGCTCTCATGAGCGATGAGTACTATGTTTCTTTCAATAATCGCTTGCGGAGGCTCACTGACATTTGTTTCTTCTGGAGTTTCATCCGATTGAGTTGTTTCTATTTCAGGAACCTCTTGAATAGTTTGATTGATCCTCTCAGAAGCTTCACTGTCTGTTGTTTCTAAAGATTGAATATCAGCTAATTGAGAAACTTCACTGACTGGAACAACATCATTAACATCGACACTGGCTTCTTCTGTAGTTGGATTACTCGAATCAATGTATTGATTGCTGAAAACTCCCGCAGCAATATTGTCAGGTGCAGTTGATGTTTCAGAAACTTCGCTTCTTGTTTCATCAACAGCCGAACTAGGTTCTACTTCGTTAATATTTACACTGTGTTCTGCTGTTGATGACCTATCTAAATCTAGCAGTTCATCATTGATATCTTGTGTACCTTGGCTCAATGTTTCTGGCGACTGAATGTCTTCGTCTTCAGGAATTTTGTTGACAAATTCGCCAAAATGTGGAGTAGCTTCTTCTGCAACTGGTGTATCTAAATCTACTACTTCATTTTCATTATGAGTAGCTTCGGGAACGCTACTCTCCTCCTCAGATAGTTGGTGGAAAATATCACGCGGCTGTACGAAGGTGACTTCTGCTTCTAGTGCAGCCTCTAATTCTGTGTTTTCATGGTCAGTAGTTTCGGTAATGGCACTCTGTGCAGATAGTTGGTGGAAAATGTCACGCGGCTGTACGAAAGTGACTTCTGCTTCTAGTGCAGCCTCTAACTCTGCATCCTCATGGTCGGTAGCTTCGGGAATGGCACTTGTATCACGCCGTTGTACAAAAGTAGATTCTGCCGCCAGTGCTGCTTCAAAGTCTGTAACCTCATCGTGAGTCGCTTCTGGAAGAACACTTGCCTCTTCAGGAGTTTCGATGATGTTTTCAGGTGCTGCGATCGCATCATCAGCTACAGTAAAAGAAACTTCCTCACTATCGGCGCTGACTTCTGGTGTTTGCAAATCCACAACTTCATCATGGCTATCGTGAGGAACTTCGCTGATTGCTTCTGGTGCCTGAATGATGTTTTCAGGAACGATTACCTCAACAACCGGGATGACATCATCAGGTTGAGTAGCAACAACTTCTGAGATTTCGCTGGTTTCTGGGGAAGGTGTTTTTACTTCTTGACTAATTGGCGTTGGAACTTCGTTAACTACTTCTGGGGCTGGATTGGCAACATTGGCAGCGCTGACATTTTCAGGCGATCGCGGCCGAGAAAACAGTGAAGGGTCTATAATTCTAAAGACTGTCTCTGGTTGTTCATAAGCAGGAGCAACTGCTTCCAAAATTAGAACGTAATCTGCAATCCTAATAATATCTCCATCACTCAAAGAATATGGTCGTTCTTTTTCAGCTTGTTTCCCATTAAATATTGAGCCATTTCTACTGCCAAGGTCAGAGAAGTAGTAATTTCCACTTTTAACAAAAAACTTCGCATGTACCCGACTGATATCAGGACTGTCTAAGACTAAATCAGAATCAGGAGAACGACCTATTAACCATTCTCCTCTGGTTGTAGCTTCTGTGGTAAGGTCAACTTCCTTGACTTCACTGAGAGTTGGTGAGTAGCTAACTTTTACTTTCATATTAATTTTTGGTTAATTTTATTGATTTCTGCCACCCATCGCTGACGGGTAGTATGTTCTAAATTTAAAATATCATCTTGTGACCAGTGGAAATGATAAGCAATAAAAGCTACCTCCTCATATAAAGTATCAGAGGGGTAGCTTACGACTCCCCCGCTAGTTCTAGCTCGACTGAAAATTGAGTATTACACTGGGGACATTGTGTCGAAATATGTACATTCCCTTGCTGATTAATTCGATTATAAAATTCTCGGAGATAGGCAATGTCATGTAGAAGCAGTTCTTCAAGTAAATCAGGGCTAACAGAATTGAGACTGCCCAAGCGAGTTATGACCCGTGCAAGCATTACTAATACGCCGTAAGCTGGATTTTCCTGAACTCTGCGCTCTTGTTGCACCAAAATTTCATCTTTGGCGGTGGCTAAACGCATCACCCCATGACGATGTATTCGTTGTTCGCTATCACTCAATCCTCTAGGAAGAGTGAAGGCAAATTCTGTGCAGAGAGTATCCTTTTTACGGCGCATAGGTAATTAAAATAATTCGTAATTCGTAATTCGTAATTCGTAATGATGCTCTCTACGAGACGCTAAAAGCGGACTCGCTACCGCTACGCTAACGTAATTAAGTTTTGTAACGGTGATTTAGACTCCGCTACAAAACTTCCCACTTGTTACTTGCTCTTCACTTAAACTCCCAAAATTAGTTAAATTTGGTCATTTGGCAATAATAAATAGTTCTTTTTCCCCATCTCCCTCATCCCCCAATGCCCCATTCAATTATGAAGAACTACTTCGGGGGAATTTATTGTATCTTCTGGTATGGAAGTTTCGCTTTCCAAGCCATTAATTCGACGATAAAAATCTTGGAGATAATTTAAATCTTGGGCAAAAAAGTTTTCTACTATTGCAGGAGTCACTTCTGATAAAGCACCCAAGTGGGTAATCACTCGTGACAAGATAATAATTGTGGCATAAACAGGATTAGCTTTAACGCGTGGGTCACGCAAGGGTGCAATCTCATCTATCGCCGTTGATAACCGCATTACACCTTTGCGGTGGAGGTTGCCTTCTGAGTCTAGATATCCTTTTGGCAATGTAAATTCAAACTCTGTAGAAAACATACTCCTCCTAATTACTTCACGCGCTTAAATTCCTCAAAAGCAACCTCCACTTCCTCAATTTCGATGTCATGGCTGCGGGCGTTAACATCGGCAATTTTGTAACTTGCGGGCCAAGCACCGGCTAATTCAAATCTAGCTACTTCTTCATTTGCCTGATTATAAATAGACAAAGCAACAAGTCTACGTTGCCCAGACCAATTACCTTTTTCGACTTTTTCAAACCACTTCCAAAAATCCATAGATTTAGTGGTACCTCTACGCAGAGTGAGATTACCACTTTTAGGATTGCTAGGAAGTTTAGTTCTCACCACTTGACCTTTTGACTGCCCTTTTGTACCCCAGGTTTGAGAAGTAACTTCACAAATTTCAATTACCTCTTGTGTTCTTTTGAAGCCTTGACACTCCAAAAAGAAGCAATTGGCATCGTTTTGACCTTCTAGTGTCAGTTCTAAATAGAACCGATGGGCTGTCAGAACTTCTGGAATTCGGCTTGCGGATTGTACCACTGTTAAATAATTCGTAATTCGTAATTCGTAATTCGTAATTCGTAATTCGTAATTCGTAATGACGCTTGCGGACTCGCTACCGCTACGTTCTAAGCAAAGCTATGCCGCAGGCTTTACGTAATTACGGTTATTTGATTCGTTTAATTCCTTCGTGAACCAATTCAACTGTTTCATTTGCCATATCACCACCAGAGGCAGTTAATGTAGGGCCAGTATATTTACATGGATAGCAATTGACAATGTTCCACCGTGCTTTTTCAGAGCCTTGTTGGTCATAAGCAACCACTGAACCGGTCTTACGATTCTGTGCCCACTTCCGAGGATCGCCCATATCTTCGTTACAATCTTGATACCATTTATAAAGGTCTATATCATCAGTAGCGATGACTTTTACTGTGATGTTAGTAAATTTAACAACAGTTGGTGTAGCTTGACGCATTATTTTAGCGCCTTTAGATGAACCGTGGACTTCTTGCGCTGGGGTATTCTCAACGCCTAGTCCGCTAATTTCTTTGATAAATTTATCAGTAATTCCATCTGCCTCGAAGTAAAATTTACAAGAGGTTAAAAATTCGCCTGCCATACTTTTAGACTCCTTTGTGTGTAATTAATTTGGGAATGGGGAATGGGGAATGGGGAATGGGGAATGGGGAATGGGGAATGGGGAGAGACGCGATAAATCGCGTCTGTACAAGAAAGAGTTAGGAGAATTCTTGGCCCCATGCCCTATTCGCTATCTTCAATGCCATTCCATTGGCTGATGCGGAAAACAACAAATTCAGCCGGTCTGACTGGGCAAACACCGACTTCGATGTACAAACGTCCTAAAATTCTGGTTTCTGGTGGGTTCAATTCTTCGTCGCACTTCACATAAAATGCTTGTGCTGGAGATGCCCCAAATAAAGCACCTTCACGCCAGATGCGCTCTAAGAAATTACTGACGGTGCGGGTTACACGTGCCCATAAATCTTGGTCGTTCGGTTCAAAAACTACCCATTGAGTTCCCAATTCTAGGGATTTTTCGATATAGCTAATGAGCCGACGCACACTGATGTAACGCCACTCTGTTTTATCTGGCTCAACTAAAGTGCGCGCACCCCAAATGCGGATACCTCGGTTGGGGAAGCTACGAATGCAATTTATCCCCAAAGGGTTTAATAGTTCTTGTTCGCGGAAGTTGGTGTCATAGCCCAAACCAATTACGCCTCTAGGAACTTCATTTGCAGGGGCTTTGTAAACTCCTCTGGTTTCGTCAGTGCGGGCCCAAACACCCATCACATGACCACAAGGAGGTACTAAAATTGGATTACCGCGATCGCGTGGATTGGGTACTTTAATCCAAGGATAATAAAGGGCCGCAAACATTGAACGACGATTAAATCTATTCAACCACTCCACTACTTGCTGAGGTTTAACGGCATCTGGTGGCGCATCCAGTACAACCATCCGGTTGGGCGGATTGGGAATATCGCCACTGGCAGAACCCTCGCACATACTAATCATCAACTCGATGATGCCGTGAACTTGATCTAAATTCAGCACCTGCTCTTGATAAGCCCGCATCACATCAGGACAGGCCAGCATTGTGATTTCATCAACTTCAAAGATACCGCGTACCCCGGTGCGATCGTCTCGTACCCCTTCTAAATTTTGTGAAAATCTATCGGGTGGGGCGGCGACAATGGGCGGTGCTAGTTCATATTGACCATTAACCGGACGACGAGCTAAAGGCTGTCCACTTTGAGTTATGTCTTCTAGAGTGACATACATGGAATTTCTCAATGCCGTTAGCGCATAAGTTGCTGCTTGAGCAGCAGGCTCGCGGTTCATTGTCAAGTTTTCGTATTGCTCTAGAAGTTCATCTCCGCGACGAATTTGGATGGTGAAATATTCACCCGTATTTGGAGGCGCTTCTCCTTCAGTACCTTCGGGTAGGGCGCGGGGTGAACCATCAATAATGACGAGATTTACTAATCCGCCTGATGCTTGCTCAGGGCGCAAAGTAAAGCGGAGGGCTGGACGATTACCTCTAGAGTTGATTCTTAAAGTAGCCGGTTCTGGAGTTGCCGGTCTGGGTGCGCCTGGTAACTGTGTGCCGATGCTGGTTATCCAGCAACGACCGCCCCCATTCATAAAGTAGCCGTAGACTGAAAAGGGTAAATAGGCGTTGAAGTCGGTGAAGCCGTCAGAGTTGGGACGCGCAAAGTAGTTTAAAAATTGTGTCCAAGTGGTTACTAGCATGGGCTTGTATAACTCAGCCCCACCGCGAACATCTTCTGTAAAGCCGACAAATCCGGCCACTGCTGTGCTAACACCTTCAATTGGTCGGCTACCCCGGTCAATTTCTTCGATGTAGACACCAGGAGCAAAGTAATCAAGTCTAGCCATGAAAGTCTCTCCAAGTCAGTAAAAATCTAATTATTCAGGAGTTAGAAATATTTCTTTGAAAGTATGACTTTGGTTATCTACCAATGCATTGACGTTTTGGGGTAAATAGCCAGGATGATTCAGAGTCAAAACATAATTACCTAAATGAAGGTCTTCAAAGAAGAACAACCCTTCTTTAGTGGTTAATATGGATTTTTCAGTTCCCCTCACAGCTACTTCTGTCGCTACCAGCGGTAAATTTGTCACCGCACTTTTGACAATACCCGCGATCGCAACTCGCCTGGTTAATACTAGACTGTCACTATCACGAGACAATTGATTTCGCAAATTGAAAATCCGCTCCCAAACCAAAGGTACTGGAGTAGGTTGTGGCTCGAAGGGGATTGTAACTGTCAAATATAAGGCTGAACGCAATGGCACATTCAGAGCGCTCCATAAAGAACCAATTTCAATTGGTGGCTCTAGGGCAACTGTCATGTTCAAATTACCATAGCCCCGTAACTCAGGAACCAAAAACTCCTCTTCTAAGGTGCGATGGCGCAAAAGCACAGCCAACGCCTCACTAATAAAGTGATGCTCACCTAAAGCTGTTCTATCCCAGGCTGTTAATAGCAGCGAAACATCAAACCAAGCAGGTGCCCAATTTACAGTGGCAGGTTGTAGAGCGCGTGTTAGCTTGCGCTCAACTTGCCTACCAGAATGTTGTACCTGCTTACTCTCACGTATATCAAAAATGTATAAATTGAGAGTCGGGCCTGCTCCCTCTTCCCTTCGATTACCAGGATGGCTAAAGTCAATTTGCTCTGTACTGGTAAGTGAGGTTCCTCCAGCTAGAATTTCGGCTAAAGTTTGAAGAACGAAGATAAGCATGAAGGTGTTCTGCTGGTAGCTAATCCAGATGCATCTACAGTATATGTATCAGCCTTCTAAAGTTAATTAGACTTTTGTCGATATTTTTGGGATTGGGAATAGGGAATTGAAAAACTCTTCCTGAGTCTTGATTACCCATTACCCATTCCCCAATTTTCCCAGAATGATGATTGAGGGAACTGGAAGATATTAAATTCAAAAATCCGAAAAACAGTAACTTCAGTTTGTAGATTAGTCTGGAGCAATTCTTAATGGGATGCACTACATTTTTTTGTGGACTGGGCATTTTACTTGTACTGCAAACAACAACCATAGATATTGTATATACTTAGAAAAAGGGGAAGTGCATCCAAATAAAAACTTAATAATTCTTTGTATTAACTATCTAACAAGATAACTTAACAAAAAAATAAACATTACTGAGACTGCATAATTTTATACTGATCGGCAGAAGGGTAAAACATTTGGTTGCAAAAAGCGAGTGAAGCTATGACACTAGGCTTTTCTGTACAAAAACTAGAGAATGGCTCGAATTATTTGAATTCCTCAGATATTCAGAGCTTTTGTCAGCTAGAGTCTGAGCAGTTAACTAGTCAATATCCAATTCTTTTCGCTCGGATTGTCTATCATGATTGCTTGCAGAAAAATCATCAGGAGGTTATAAGTTATGGTCAAAACCAAGCTCCTTTTTCTCGAAAAACTTTAGATTATTTGCGCTCAGAAGCATGGCTGACAAATTTTCCACCTGCTTTGACTTTGCATGAATTTAAACTTAAGGATTTTTCATCAATTTCTTACATTTGCCCCATAGCCTATAGGAATCAAAAACCTGAATATATTCAAATCATCACTCATCAACCTCTGTTAGAGAGTTTGCAAGTGTCTGTTAAACGCTCTGCTATGCTCTTGAGTAAGTATGTAGATATTTACTTAGACTATGAAAGACAAAAAACTGAAATTCAACTCCTAGAAGATGTTTTGCATCGAATAGGGCATCAATTACGTAACTCTCTAGGGCTTATAGGATTATATGCACATAACTTATGCTTAGGGTTAGAAGATAGTCCTTGGCAAGAACAAGCAACAATTATTGGCGAAAGCATACAAGATTTAGATACTAATTTAAACGAGCTTATTGATTGTGGACAAGGAGCAAAATTAAGGGTAACACTCCAAGATTTAAGAAGTTTAGTTGTTGAAAGTATCACAAATTTACAACCCCTAATTAATCAGAAAAAAATTAAAATATCGATTCCCGATACATCAACGACACTGAAAATAGACAGATTGCAAATGAAACAAGTATTTGACAATATTCTCAGTAATGCTGTCCATTTTAGTCCTAATTCAGGAACTGTTACCTGTAGCTGGCAAATTTTTCAAGATGAAGTTTTAATTAAAATTTCCGACCAAGGTATAGGATTATCTCAAGAGGATTTACAAAAAGTTTTTACTCCATTTTATTCCCGGCGTAAAGGAGGTACAGGACTAGGCTTAACTATTGCTAAGAAAATTATTTTGGATCATCAAGGAAGTATTTGGGCGCAAGTTTTATCAGAAAGTGGAGCGCAATTCTCTGTAATTTTACCTCGACCAAGGAGCGGGAATTAATTCGTAATTCGTAATTAAC
The DNA here is from genome assembly GCF_002245985.1 of Nostoc sp. 'Peltigera membranacea cyanobiont' 232. Taxonomy (NCBI): domain Bacteria; kingdom Bacillati; phylum Cyanobacteriota; class Cyanophyceae; order Nostocales; family Nostocaceae; genus Nostoc; species Nostoc sp. 'Peltigera membranacea cyanobiont' 232. The sequence continues at coordinate 16,299 of NZ_NOLK01000029.1, read as the reverse complement.
AAAAATGAATAATAATAAACTTTCGGTTTTGTTGGTAGATGATGAAGAACGGTTCCGCCAAGGATTACGTACTCTTCTCAATTTCTATAGTATTAATTCTGCCTTACCTGTAGAAGTTATCGGTGATGCAGATTCTGTGGAGCAGGTTTTAAAGTTTACAGCCCAAAAGTGTCCAGATTTAATTTTGCTGGATATGCAATTGAAGGGATGTGATGGGATTACAGTTTTAGCACGTCTTAAGGAAACTGCTTACACTGGCAAGATTTTAGTGTTGTCGGCTCATCAAGAAGATGACTGGATTTTTAGAGCAATGCAGGCGGGAGCCGCAGGTTATGTGTTTAAAAATCGTGTAGCAACACAATTGTGTGAGGCTATTGAGACTGTTACAAGAGCGGAAATTTATCTACCTTCAGAAGTTGCTAGTCGATTTTTCCGGTTTTTTCAGGCTTACTCAGATTCTTGTCTAAAAGCATGTCATGAAGTGCATTTAACCGAAAGAGAGCAAGAGGTTTTATACTGGTTAACTCAAGGTGCTTCTAATGAAGAAATCGCTAAACATTTATATGTAACAGTTGCTACTGTTAAGGCGCATCTCACCAGTATTTTTGAAAAATTGAAGGTTACTAGCCGGACTCAAGCTATTGTAACTGCCCTCAAGTTAGGATTAGTTCACGCTTGAGCGCGACGAAAGTAATCGGCGCAATTCACGAAACTCTTTGCTTATGCCTTCATTTGAATCTTTTTATCAAGAATACCCCTGTTCATATAATTCTCCCTTAAGTTGCGATCGCCCCTTCCAAACGGCGCAGCAAATCAAGGGAGCTAAGTTTTGCTTGGAATGTGGTTTTCCGGCAACTTTACCACAGGAGGCTGAGATTAAAGGAAATCAGGGGACTTATCAAATAGCTAGTTTTATTGGTGTGCGGGGTTTAGGCCGCTTATACTCAGGTATCCAACTCAAGGACAAACAACCTGTCATCATCAAAGAATACCTACTACCCAATCGTTCTTTTAATGAAAGCGAGACTCAAAAGCGCAAAGATACTTTTAAACGGGTGGGTGGGGTAAGTTTAGCCGATAGTAGAATTCAAAACTTCCGTCTGGTGGAAACTAAAGAAGCGATCGCAGATGAAAAAGGAGAGCGTTGTTATTTAATTACTCAAGGAATAGAGTCATCCCAAACTTTAGGTAAGTATCTCATAGAAAAGGGAGCAATGACATCTCTTGATGTGCGTGAGGTACTAAATCAAGGTTTACAAACTCTCCAGTTTCTCCACACCCAAAAGCTGCGTTTCCCCTCCAATCAAACACAACTGGGTATAACTCACGGCAACATTAATTTAGATAGTACTTTAATTAAAGTAGAAAAAAATCAAAAGTTCTCTATATACTTTTGCGATTTAGCTATCTGGGAAAACTTATTTATTCCACCTATTATTACTCAACCCGCACCCGCCAGACCTGAGCAAGATTTAGAATCATTAGGGTTGCTAGCCTTTTATTTATGGGCAGGAAGAACAATTAATTTTTTATCCAACCAGCCTCTCGACCCTAGAGATAATCAACAATGGCCAGATACAGATAGCCATTTGAAGCAGTTTATTTATCGCCTAATTGGGCTAGAAACTCCTTTCGAGAATGCGGAAACGGCTCGTCAAGCACTGCTACAACTTCCTAAAGAAGATCGTGGTAATAGTTCGGTGCGTTCTACAGCTTCTCAAGTAATAGAAAAGCCTTTGCCAATGCCTTTAATTTTGTTAGGGATTCTGGCTTTATTACTACTTTGCGGGGGAATTTTATATTGGCTTTTGGGCAAGAAAACAGATAATCCTAATCAATATATACTCTGGTCTAGACTTGTGCGGAATTTCTCTGAAGTCCCTAACGTCCCTTCTGGACAATTTACTTACACAGGAGAAAAAGACAGTACATGGAGCTTTGTTTTGACGCAATCGGTAGACAACAGTCGTTTAGGAGATTTATTGACCAGACCAAAGCCAGATGCAACAGCAACATTTAACTATGAATCTGTTTTGTCATCTAATATAAATAATCCGATTAAAAGTATTGAAGAAGTCCAAACAAGCAAAAAAGATTTTGCAATTACTAGTTTGGCAGACAACATCACAGATAAACTTACTAAAAGACAAGTTGCTTATGATGGATTACTTGTTTTTGTAGCATTTAATAAAAGAGACTCAAATCTTGCTAATGCTCTGGGTGGGCAAATAAATATTGAGCAATTGCGTCAAATTTACACAGGTAAAATTACCAATTGGCAGCAAATTAGTCCCAAACTTCCAAATCTGACTGTGAAACCTTTTGCTCCAACTGAACCAGAAGCAATCAGTAAATTTAAAGAAATAATTCTCAAAAATGCCCCTCAAGACGAAGCTTTATTTACAGCGAAAGTTACTAAACTTGATACAACAAAAACCCAAAATCAGATCCGCAGTGAGACTTTAGAGGGGCGAACCACTGGTATTATCAGTTTTGGCATTATCAGTAAAACTTCGAGTCAGTGTACTGGCTATCCGCTAGCGATCGCAGATGGTAAAAAGTCAGCAATTCAACCTCTGTTTCAAAGGCGCGATCGCCGCTCAATTAATCCCTCAGATGACTTGTGTCAACATGATGATTATTATGTTGATGTCACAACTTTCCAAAGCTACCCCCTGGGATACCCTATTTTTGTAGTGTACCCTAAAGACAGCAGCCGCCTGCCTGGTGGTTCTACATTTGCCCAGATGCTAACCACTCGTCAGGGTCAGTGTTTACTTAGTAAAGTAGGTCTTGTAGCTTTACAACCTATGCCTGATGATATAAATTCCTATGCCTGCAAATCGGTGCCCTAATCCTAGTTGCGAATATTTTAACCGCGCCCTGCCTAACAATGCTAAGGTTTGTCCCTGGTGTTCCACTCCTGTGGGCCCTGTGAATAATGTAGTTTCCCCTACACCACAACCACCTATTCAACAACCGTCTAACCAACAACCGTCTAACCAACCTCCGCCTGTTCAGTATCAGCGGCCAGCAACAGACCAACCTAACTACCAACCTCCTCAACAAGCCCCTGTTGATTATTCAACAGTCTATCAGCCACGGGTTGCTTATCAACCAACACCTCCAGTTTATACCCCTCCGCCTCAAAGAGCGCCAGCCTTAAAGCTGATTCATAGCACCGGTAGAGAATTTCACCTTGTTGGGGAAGGAGGTTATATTGGTCGCCGCAGTCAGAGTCCAGGAATAGCACCACCCGAAATTGACTTGACTGGCATCCCCAGTGAGGGAATAGTCTCTCGTCGTCACGCACGAGTCGATTGGGACTGGTCGCAAAATGCATACATGATTGTTGATATGAGTACAAATGGTATTTATTTAAACAACAATTCTCTCACTCCTGGTATGCAATATCGCCTACTCAATGGCGATTCATTGCGATTTGGTCAGGATAATCTAGTGAATTTTACGGTATATATTGTGTAGTAAAACAGTTACTAAAATCTGTCAAAATCGAAGGGTAGTTGATGGGTTATCAACTACCCTTCGATTTGAAAATACTCATTGTTCATGCCAAATTAATATCTCTCATAGTATCCACCATTAGATTGGTTTGGTGCGTTTCTTTGTTAACACACCCTACAAGATTGGCGATCGCGCTGTAGCTGCTACATGAGAAGGTCTATGTTCTGCTTTCTATTCTGCTTCCGATCTCCCAATAACCTTCTTGTCTGCAACTAATCCCATAAATACTTCAGGCGATGTGCCACCACCGATCCCCAGACTAAACCCAGCTTCACCACCCTCTGACTTAATTCCAACCTTGTCTGGTGCTGTGCCTTCATTCGTTGAGGCCTTGGCGAATGAGTCGCTCGTTCCTTCTTGTATCAATGTGCTTTTTATCAAATTTGGCACAGTCTTTCCCTTTACATCCGGGAACGCCATTATCCCAGTATTAAACAAATCCCGTTCGGCTCCGGGACGCAGTGTGAATTCTATAAGTACTTTAGGCTCAGGGCTTTTACGATATAAGTAGTTTTGAGCCTGTTTGAAGTCTCCTAAATGCCCACTTAGCTTCGCGTTATTACCTCCTTCAAGTTCTTTCCAGTCCTCTAATTTCATTGTCCGGTATACCTTCAATGTCTCAACTTCGCGTTCGTCTGCTCCAGTAGCCTTTGCTGGTTGCTTTCCAGCCTCGCGTTTTTTCCAGCCGTAAAGTGTCATGTACTGCTCCTGTAAAGTATGCTCCCGATCCGGCATACTCTTATGTTGGATGTCATAAATTAGTGCTTCCGTAAAATGTTGTTCGTTCTCGAATTCTACCTCCGTGGAAAAGAGTTGTTTGAGGTGGAATTCAACTACCTTTGGATCGACATCGAGTTCAGCAAGACTGCCCATGAGTGTCTCATAGGACGGGGACTTTTCAAAAGCCTTAAAATTTGCGTATTTTTTTGTTTTTTTACCCTTATCAGCCTTAATCTTAATCTGCCGTTGCACTACGTACTCACTTGAGAAAGCAGTCGTTAAGCTTGTGGTTGCTTCTGTAAGGCTTTCTTTTTTCTGGATGGGTTGTTGTCGATCTGAATAATTGTCAGCCATCGCCTGCAATTGAGGTGTTTGTTGAGTTTGTGGGCTGTTATTGGCCATTTCCTGAAAATCTCTCAATTCTGCGATCGCTTCCCCACTCTGTAGGGTTGACTTAGCTTGGAGATATTCTTTTGGCATGGCTTTTCGCTGCACAGCCCCGCCATTCTGCTGCACAACATGGGTTAACTCATGCGCCAACAACTCTTGCCCCCCTCGACTCCCTGGATTATATTCTCCCTGCCGAAAAAACACATCCTGTCCCGTTGTGAAAGCCCGCGCCTGTATTGATTGATTTAACTGGTCAGATTTACCATCCGTGTGAACCTTCACCCCACTGAAATCAGCGCCAAACGCCTCTTCCATCGGTTTGCGGATGTTGTCAGCCATTGACTGTCCCCCACTCTTTGCCTGATTAATAGACGCTTCCAAGTCAGGCGCAGCAGCCATTCCAGCCTGGCGCTGCACCATCGGCTTCATCTGTAATTCTTCCTCATCCTCTGGTAATGCTTCTCGTTGCAGTGTGCTATTGTCCAGAGATTTCATCTGTAATTCTTCCTCATCCTCTGGTAATGCTTCTCGTTGCAGTGTGCTATTGTCCAGAGATTTCATCTGCAATTCTTCCTCATCCTCTGGCAATGCTTCTCGTTGCACCAAAGGCGTGATGGAATTTGCCATCGGTTTCATCTGTAATTCTTCTTCTTCCTCTGGTAATGCTTCTCGTTGGATAGACTGGCGATTTACTGGTTGCGCCATTCTTTGCATTACCTGTTGTGCGACGTTATCAGCTTCCTGTTCGTAAATATCTCCAGGCTGGCTTATTGAGAGTTTTGCTTGCGATCGCAGTGGTATGTGACTGATATCGTGAGTAACTAGTTGATGAAGTGGTTGTATTTTAGGAACCGCTTGGCGTGAAATTGCCGACGACTCCAAGCCAAATCCGCGTGTTGGGTGTTTCAGGGATGGAATTGAGAAGCCTGTAGTAGTTTGTTTCTTCCGGCTGACATATTCTCTCATTTTCTTATCCTGTTACCCAAGTAGTAGCTAGATGAATGATTTTGCTGTTACTAACATCTAGAGTACTGCGATCGCATTTTCTACACAATTCCTCAAAAGTTTAAATTTAGGCAAAAACTAAGTTCGACTTTTGGCTACTTTTGATTCTGATGCAGTACCTTTAGCCTGGATTCTAGGAGAGGTTTTTTATTTATGGACTCAAAACAACAACAAAGTTTTTTCACCTTCGATGGAGATGTTGGCGGTACTGCTGGATACGCCGGGGTTTCAGCCGCATCTGATGCTACCAAGGCGGCTAAAACGGCAAGTAAATATCTCAACGACTCACGGCTGATGAACCAACTTACAGAACACGTGTATAAACTTTTGCTAGAAGACCTGCGATCGCAGCGAGAAAGGGTAGGTAGTTATGATTCTCAAAGGTGGTTGTGATGGCTACAGGCGCTAATAACGGCAACATTACTCACGAATTGAATTATGTTACTACTAATCGGTTCTATGTTGAAATAGACAGTTCTATTGCTGCATCTTTCGCTGAATGTTCAGGATTAAGTGTTCAAATTAAGAAAAATGTTTTTCAGGAAGGTGGTGTCAACGACCAGCAAAGAATTTATTTAGGTCATACAGAATTTGCAGACATAACTCTTAAGCGAGGATTTACCGATCATCCAGGTTTTTGGAACTGGATGAATGCAGTTTTTGATGAACAAAAGAAAACATCTCGACGTAATGTCAATATTCTGATTTTTAACCAAGCTGGTGAAACGATGATGAGTTGGACTTTGATTGGCGCTATTCCCATAACCTGGAAAACACCTGCACTCCAAGCAGATGGAAAAGCAGTTGCAATTGAAGAATTAACTTTAGCTTATGAAGGTTTACAAATAGCAAGGTCTACAGGAGGAGGCACTTCTGTACAACGAAATCAAAAAACAGGATATTTCGTTTCTAGTTAATTGGCTACTCTTAAACTATAACTATGCAAATTATTCAATCTTCATTAGGAAACAATATTCATCCCCTTGGGGTAATATCACCTTTGTCGAATCCTCAGAGAATGAGCTTGAAGAAAGAATCTCATTCTTTGCATTCACGAAGTAATTTTATCAGTACAATACAAACTAAACCACCATTAGTCACATCCGCTAAGTTTTTCTTGTCTCGTCAGTATGAGCCATCGATTCAACCATTAATAGGTTGGGATAGTTGGGATGCTGAGGATATAAATAGTGAGTTTTCCGTAATTGAGTTTGATTCTTATGATTTAATAGATCCACTAGATAATAGTACTATTAATAGTAATAAGCCAGTAAAAGACAGTATCCCAGCAATACTGCCGACTCCCATTGAAAAAAATACGAGTAACAACACATCGCAAGAATTAAATATCAAAAGTAAATCTAAATCAAAAAAACCAAATAAACCTCAACAGCCAGCAGCAAAAAAGTCAAAATCAAAACCTAGAGCTAAAAAGGCGATCGCATCATCGCCATCTAAAAATGTTGAACAATTTGTTAATGAAAATAATGTTACTATTAATGACGAAGAATCTCTATCGATTAAAGCTAACTTAGAAACCCCAAATTTCCAGTTGGATAGTGCTTCAGAGAACACCATAAATAACAATAATTATGTTACTGATACAACAGTAAACACTCCATCTCTAATTGAGGATACATCGACTTTATTCAGGAATACTCTTAGCAATAATCTGCACCCAACTTCTGAGTTTCCATCTAGCTCACCCAGTGTAGAGTTGCCTGTAACAGAAAGCATTTTACCATTACAAGATAAGATTAACTTAGATAATAATACAAGTGAATTAGTCGAAGATCCGTCTAGAGAATATCCTTTGACTAATAATGTAGAAAAAATATTTACTCCATCTAATAAGTTTCTCAATAATAATCAAACAATAATCACTGAAGCATCAGACTCAGCTAATGTTTTAGATAGTTCAGTCAGCCCAACGCCTTCACAACAAAATATTCAAGCACATCACGTTTCTTCTATCGTTGACAATAAAATTAGCACTACTCAAACAAATTTAATCCAATCGAAAGAGAATTTACCAACTTTAATCTCTCCATCGCAGGAAGAAGAGTTAACAAATATAAATAATAATTTTGATGCAAATCAGGTTATTAAAACAGACTTGCTATTAAAAAGCAACCCAAATGATTTTGTTACAGATAATGCTGTAGTTGAAAATTATTTAACTTTACCGTCAGCACTTACTTCACCTGATGTTAATAGCGATCCTACATTACTTTTTCCTTTAGCAAATGATGAAAATACTGGAGAATTGCAATCTAATTCTGAACCTTCATTTGTAAACAAACCAATTGTAGTAAAACAAGAATTTAATCCTGAGTTTTCACAGGATATGGAAAATCTAACGCAAAACGCAACCCTCCAGCCTACTTCCTTACAAGGGGATGGAGAGAATTTAAAGCCTCTCTCATTGCACAAAAAAGGTTTTCCAGATACTGGTAAAAGTCAGGAAGTTGATTTGAGTGTTACAAGTGAATTTCTAGCCAGTGCGCCTGTTGAGTTAACATCTACTTCAGCCTATATTGAAGACACACCTAGTTTATTCAGCAACTCTGATAATAATGAAGAGTTAATAACTTCAGAGTCACAGTCTGGTATAGCTGTTAATATCTCAGCAAATGTGACTTCACTACAACGTGATGAGGATATTACCAGCGAGTTTACAGAAAATTATCCCATCTTAGCATTGCCTGAAATTGTTGAAACATCAGCAATTTCCGCCATTTTACCTGAGATTAGTGAAGTACCAGTAGCTAGCGCCAGTTTACCTGAGATTAGTGAAACACCAACAATTATCGCCATTTTACCTGAGATTAGTGAAGTACCAGTAGCTAGGGCTAGTTCACCTGAAATTAGTGAAGCACCAACAATTATCGCCACTTCACCTGAGATTAGTGAAGTACCAGTAGTTAGCGCCAGTTTACCTGAAATTAGTGAAACACCAACAATTATCGCCACATCACCTGAAATTGTTGAAGCATCGGTAGTTAGTGCCAGTTTAGCTGAGATTGATGAAACACCAACAATTATCGCCACATCACCTGAAATTGTTGAAGCATCGGTAGTTAGCGCCAGTTTAGCTGAGATTGGTGAAGCACCAACAATTACCGCCACTTCGCCTGAAATTGGTGAAGCATCGGTAGCTAGCGCCAGTTTAGCTGAAATTATTGAAGCACCAACAATTACCGCCACTTCACCTGAAATTGTTGGAGAAGCAAGTATTTTTAGAAAAATTATTGATAATGAACAAACAGTAGAATCAGAAAATCCTGAAATATTAACCTGGGATAATCCAGAGATTCTAGAAAACCCAACTTATCCACAAGATGAGGTAAGCACAGCACCGAAAGTTGAGCAAAATGCGATCGCACAAAAACCCGCACCTAAAGGTTATGCGACTGGTGGTCATGTTACAGATTCCCCCGTTGAAAATCGTCAGCACATAGCACCCTCAGATACAGTACCTGCAATGCTTACGCCTGGGGAGTTTGTGATTAATACCAGGGATGCACAGAAGAATTTACCCCTACTACATCACATCAACACTGGTGGAATACCGCACGATATTATCCTTCCAAGTTTACAGACACCCAATCTTACAGAACCAGAAGCAACAACTTCTCCAGAGACTCCGACTAAAGTCGATTCTTTTTCAGACACTTCATTACAGCTAAAAAGCACTGAGACTGATTCACCTGAGATATCCAATTCTTTAATTCCTTCTTCCTTGGGATTGAATATTAGCAAACAGAAACTTTCGATTCTTAATTCTCCACAGCTTCATCCTCTTCAAAATGAAACAATTGATGTCGGTGAAGCTTCACCTCAATACTCATCGCCTCCCCTGATTTTCCGAAAAGTAAGTCCTACGAATAACACATCTACCCAATGGTCAAATACACCTTCTCAATGGTCAAGTGTTGAAGATTTACTCAATGGAAATAACGATGAATTCACTAGCTTTAACTTTAATGATGGAGAATCTAATAGCCAAAATTATGATTTTTCTCATGTTTCAGAGTCGCCACCAGTTTTTGCTAAACACCTTCCTACACCTAGAGGCTTTGCTGATGGTGGAGAAGTGACTCCACCCGACATATCTAGAGAAATACAACCAGTAACTGAGACGATAGATAATACTTCTTTGTCTTCTGGAGAAACTAAGAAAGATGATACAGGCGATTTAGAAGCTCTAGCGCGTGAAATTTATAACAGATTACGACAACGCATAGAAATTGAGCGAGAGCGTCATGGCGGTTACTCAGGTCGATTACCTTGGTAAATGTAATTCAATACTTTTAGGAGAAATATTTAAATGGCAAGTCCAGCAATTATTGTTATTCAAAAGCGTCAACCGCAACTTGAGAAAGCTAAACTTGTGGCTTATAAAAGTGGAGCGACGAAAGATATTGAATTGATGTTTAATCCTACAGAAATTAGTTTTACTCGAAGTGTGACGTGGGAAAGTGAAAAAGGGAATAGAACTACTAAACTTTTCCCTAAAGTTAACTTTTCTGCTCTTGATCCTTACAAATTCACACTTAAACAGTTATTATTCGATACTTATGAAACTAAAGAATCGGTAATGAAGTACATAAACATTATTAAGCAAGGTGTAGAAGGTATCGATGATAAGCCTGATACGCGCCCACCTGTTTATAGATTTATCTGGGGAACAGAGTATTTTTATTGTGTAATCACAAGCCTAACTTACACTTTAAGTATGTTTCTTACTGATGGTACACCAGTCAGGGCAATGGTAGATATAGCCTTACAACAAGTAGATGAAGCAAACCTTCCTGCAAGCAAAGAATCAGCTTCTAAAGGCAAAGCTCGTCAGCCAAATCAAAAGCTCGGAAAAACTGATAAACAAAAGTAGCCGAAGTCTTAAACATTAATTTTTAACTACTTTATAATTCAATGATTATCTGAAAACTTTATGGTATTAAAACAATAATTATGTCTAAAGAAAGCCTCTATTTAAGTGAACCTAAAATCCAGATAGAAGGACTAGGTGATTCTTCAGAATTAATGAAAGATTTACTGCAAATCACCATAGAAGAAAGCCTTCATTTACCAGCAATGTTTACTCTAGTAGTACATAATAGCTATCTTCCCACTTCTGAACGTTCAGAAAACAAGCCTTGGCGATATGAGCAGCTATTTAAGATTGGGAAAAAAGTGAAGTTGGGTTTTAGTGGAAGTACTACTCAAGATCCTAATTTCAAAAAAGATTTAGAAGAGTTTCTCATCCAAGGTGAAATTACAGCAATGGAAGTTCACTTCAATGAAAAATCTGAAGCTGATATCATTGTTCGTGGCTATGACATTTCTCATCGTCTTCATAGAGGTCGTTATAATCGTTCTTTTTTGAATGAAACTGATAGCGATATAGTCAAAAAAGTAGTTAAAGAAGTAGGGATAAAACTTGGTAGGATAGAGCCAACTAGCGAAGTTCATAAATATGTCTTCCAAGAAAACCAAACTAATATGGAGTTTTTGCGGGAAAGGGCTGCCCGCATTGGTTTTGAATTATTTATTACAGAGGACAAGATAAATTTTTGCAGCCCAAGAGTTCAGGGAGATTTACCACTAAAATGGCTAGTTGATATTAGTAAATTTAGTACCCGTGTCACCAGTGCTGAACAGGTGAGTTCTGTAGAAGTCCGTGCCTGGGACTATAGTCAGAAAAGATTGATTAGTCAAACAGCCATCAAAGAGAAGCAAGTAACCGAAACAGGTAATAAGCTAGGAAGTAGTACAAGTACTGCATTTTCTAATCTTAAGTCGCCCAAAATGACTATTGTAAATAAACCTGTTGCCAGTGAAAATCAGGCAAAGGCTATGGCTCAGGCTTTGTGTGATGAATTGGGAGGAGAATTTGTTTATGCAGATGCCAAAGCGACAGGGAATCCTGAGATTCGTCCAGGACGAGTTGTTAAACTTGAGGGTATGGGCAATCAGTATAATGGTAAGTATTATATTACAGAAACACGCCATTTCTTCAATCAGCGAGTTTATGAAACTTATTTCAGCGTCCGAGGACTACGTTCTGGGAACTTATTCACAACTTTATCTACAGAAAAACGCTTACAACCATCTGAGACTTTATTAGTAGGAATTGTGACTAATAATAAAGACCCAGAGAAAATGGGCAGAGTGAAAGTCAAGTTTCCAACGATGACAGAAGAACATGAAAGTAACTGGGCGAGAGTTGTAGCTTTGGGAGCAGGTCAAAACAGAGGTTTCGATTGTTTACCAGAGGTAAATGATGAAGTCTTGGTAGGTTTTGAACATGGCGATATTCACCGTCCCTACATCATTGGCGGGGTATGGAACGGGAAGGATGCACCACCAGAAAAGGTAGATGATTCTGTTACAGGTGGTGTAAGATTACGCACCATTAAGACTCGCGTTGGTCATGTTTTACAGTTTGTTGAAGAGGATAAAGGAAGTAGTAAAACAGGTATTCGCGTAGAAACGAAAGACGGTCATAAAATATATCTCAATGATAGTCAAAGGTGTATAGAGATTGAAACCAAAGGCGGTCATAAAATCAAAATGGACGATATGGCTAAATCTGTTTCAGTGAAATCAACAGGTAATATGTCATTAAATGCTGCTGGAAATATAGACATTTCAGCCAACGGCACGATTACAGTCAAAGGTGCATTGATTCGACTTAACTAATTCGTAATTCGTAATTCGTAATTCGTAATTCGTAATGACGCTCGTGGACTCGCTACCGCTACGCTAATGTAATTCGTAATTTTTGACGAAACAGGTAATTAAAAAGACTATAGGAGGTTGTGATGGGTAAACCGGCAGCACGAATTACTGACAATGTGGCGCATCCTTTACCCCCAGTTTTAACAGGAGGGCCGGGTAGTCCCAATGTGTTGATTGGGTCTTTACCTGCGTGGCGGGGCGTGCTTGCCGCAGCAGTACCAGCTTTGCAATCCGCCAAGCAAGTTTCTGATACAGCTATTCAAGTAGCTGAAGCTGCTACCTTAGCGGCTGCTGGTACACCAGGACTACCTGGTGCTTTAGCTACCGAACAAACTACCAAGGCAACATCAGCAGCTACTATGGGTAGTGCGATCGCTGCTGCTGCCGCAGGTGCTGATATTCATAATTGCGCTACACCATTGCCCATACCTCCTCACGGCCCTGGGGTTGTGATTGACGGTAGCCAGACTGTGCTGATTAACAACCTACCTGCTTCTCGGATGGGCGACACTATTATAGAAGCATTAGGGCCACCGAATAAAATTATCAAAGGTGATTTTACTGTTCTCATTGGCGGTTGAGTGAAGATTATGGCTTGCAAAACACCTAGCTCGCTAGGTTCACGGTATGCAATGTAAGAGTTGGTTAGGGCAATGAGATAAGGCACAGGCTAACCGAGAAATGGAATTACGGATATTAATAGAAATGTCTAAAATTATTCCCATTTCTGAAATCAGAGATGAATCATGTGGTGGCAATACTAAGAAAAATGGTTTTGGTATCTCCCCTGTAACTGTTGGTCAGGAATGGTTTAGATCCCAAGCGTCTAAAATAGCCCCTGTTGTAGAGGTGGATTCCTTAAATACAGGTAAATATCGCACTCAGCTAGGACTTGTAAAAAACAAAAAAGACAAGTCGAAACAATGCCCAGAAACTCATGCGAATGATGCAATTGCGTTGGCAGCTACATTTTTTATCCAATATAAAGAGTTCAAGACGGTAAAGACACATGGTCATCGAAACTTAATTCAAAGGGGAAGGCAATCAGTCTTGAATTACGAATTACGAATCAGTAATTATCTCGACCTTTGGCGAATAGGCTTAAACCTTCTGTGCCGATATCTTTGAAGATATCCATGTAACAACTGTCTAAGTGCCAGATAATGGTTTATGGTCGTGAACGAGCCTATTTGGGAACAGGTTGGGCTTATCCACTGCATTTAAGTGTGCAAGGTGGGATACAACTTAGCCGTGAAGATCAAAAAGTAAAAGAATCTATTTGGATTATCCTCCGCACAGGAGTAGGTGAGCGGGTTTATCGACCTACCTTTGGTTCGCGCTTGTCGGAACTGGCGTTTGCACCTTTGAATAGCAATACCCTACTGCAAATCCGTCTTTATGTCTTGGAAGCTTTAGAGGTTTGGGAACCACGTATTACTATCGATGAAGTTATCACCGATCCTGATCCTGTGCGTGGCAGAGTGGACATCATCATCAATTATCGACTCAAAGACGGCCCCGATATTTATAGTTTTGTTTATCCTTATTACTTGGTTTCAGCTGGGGAGGAATCGTGATACAAATTAAAAATTAAAAATTGAAAATTGAAAATTAAGAAAGCTAAATTTCATCTGGGTTTCTAGGCTTATATCTGTCACATTCTTTTTTAAATTGGTATGAACTTTGATTTTTTACCGAAATTACCTTCTTCTAACTTAGACGATCGCGCCTTCGATGATTTGGTGGAAGAATGTATTATGCGTATTCCTCGCTACTGTCCAGAATGGACAGACCACAATCTCAGCGACCCAGGAATTACGCTAATTGAGTTATTTGCTTGGTTAACTGACCAAATGTTGCTCAGATTCAACCAAGTACCTCGCAAAAATTATGTCGCTTTCCTAGAATTACTGGGTATTCGTCTCCAACCACCCGCCCCAGCCCGCACGGAATTAACTTTTTACTTAAGCGCTGCACTACCCGAAGCCTACACGATTCCAGCCGGATTGGAAGCCTCAACTATCCGCACTGAAACTACAGAAGCTATTACTTTTAGTACAGATTCTCCTCTAATTATCGGCAATCCCCGCATCCAACACTTCTTAACTGCCCAAACCACCGAAGATATTCCCCAATCTCTGCGCGAAAGAGTCACAACTTCCTGGACTCGTCAATCTAACGGTTTCTGGACAGGTAACGAACAACCGATATTTGAAGAGGAACCCCAGCCTGGTAACTGCTTTTATTTAGCAATTAATTCTGACGACCCAATAGATGCTAATGTTTTAGAAATTATTTTCCAAGGGGCTGCGGCTACCCCTGCTGGGATTAACCCCAATCAACCGCCCCGCAAGTGGGAAGCCTGGGATGGAGAAAACTGGCAAGCAGTTTTATTGCAAGAGTCAGATGATAAAACTCGCGGTTTCAGTTTTTATGAAATCGCCCAACAGGGTGGAAACCCGTCTCAAGGTGCAGAGGTGCGTTTGCACTTACCTCAAGTTTGGCCTGTGGCTAATTTTACCTCTTACCGAGGTCGCTGGTTGCGCTGTAGCTTTATTAGTACAGAAGCCAATGAATCTGGTTACAATCGTCCGCCAAGAATTATTGGTTTAGCAGTGCAGTCAATTGGCGGTACTGTTAGGGCTAGTCACAGTACGTTGATTCTAGATGAGCGATTGGGAATTAGTGATGGTACACCCGGCCAGAGTTTCCAGTTACAAACTTCCCCAATTTTAGAACGCCGAGAAAATGAGTATATCCTAGTTACTCCCAGTGGTGGTTTGCCTCAGAAGTGGACTGAGGTGAGAGATTTTGCTGATTCTGGGCCACATAACTTCCATTACACCATCGATTCGCTGACTGGTACAATCCAGTTTGGGCCTCTGATTCGGGAACCTAGCCAACTTAAACAGCATACCCAGGTGCGCTCAAGAATTCAGCAACCATCACTAGACGACACATCTGTACAAGTTCTGGAAAACAACCAATCTGAACACCAATATGGGGCGATTCCTCCTCGTGGTGCAGAGATTAAAATGGTTACTTATCGCACAGGTGGCGGTAGGGAAGGCAATGTGCAAACTGGGGCAATTCAGTTTTTGAAGTCTGCGTATCCATACATTGCTAGTGTAGTCAATCGCGTACCAGCAATCAATGGTGCGGATGCCGAATCGCTGGAACAGGCTGTGATGAAGGCTCCCCGCATCCTCCGCACGCGCGATCGCGCCGTCACTGCTGAAGATTTTGAAGTTTTGACTCAACAGGCGGGTGCTGGTGCGATCGCGCGTGTCCGGTGTTTGCCAGCAAATTCTCGGAGACAAGCTGGTATAGTTAGTTTACTGATAGTTCCTTATGCAAACACAGATGCGATCGCTCAAGGCGATGGCATGACACCAGAAGAATTTGCTCTCAGTAATGCACTGCAAGAGCAAATTTTGAGTTACTTAGATGAAAGACGGTTATTAGGGGTACAAATAGAATTACAAGAGCCGAATTACGTAGGTGTTTCGGTACAGACAGAAGTTGCTTTAGAGCCAGCATACAACAACCCTTTTGCCAGCGAAGAAATTCGTCGTAATTTAAGGGTATTACTGTATA
Organism: Nostoc sp. 'Peltigera membranacea cyanobiont' 232; assembly: GCF_002245985.1. Classification (NCBI taxonomy): domain Bacteria; kingdom Bacillati; phylum Cyanobacteriota; class Cyanophyceae; order Nostocales; family Nostocaceae; genus Nostoc; species Nostoc sp. 'Peltigera membranacea cyanobiont' 232. The sequence goes on along the minus strand of NZ_NOLK01000029.1, from coordinate 318 downwards.
AATATTTAAATCCCTTAACTGGAGGAATGGACGGTAAAGGTTGGCCATTTGGGCGACCCGTTTATACATCCGATATTGTCGCATTACTACAACAAACCCCAGGCGTGCGTCATTTAGGCCCCGTCCTGCTGTTTCCCATCCGCAAGCAAGGAGAAAATTGGCGACGACAACCATCACCAGAACAACTAATTGACCCAGGATCGGAAGGTTTGATATGTTCTTGGGCTGATACCAATCTACGTTCAAATCACGACATCCAAGTAATTCGTAATTCTTAATTTGTCATTTGTCATTTGTCATTTGTCATTGGTTATTAGT
>NZ_NOLK01000289.1:0-4642 GCF_002245985.1 Nostoc sp. 'Peltigera membranacea cyanobiont' 232 | reverse complement strand
ATTGTTATCTGGTTCCCTAGATTCATCTATATCAGCATCAGCACGTAATACCTCAATGAGTTCATCGTAGAACACAGGTAATCCTCTTTCCATTTCGTCGCTCGAACTCATGGAATCACCAAGACGCGCGATCTTTTTTGAACACAAGGCGAGAATTTCGTCACGTTCTGCTAAGAGAAATTCATGTAACATTATAAATGTTCTTAATTTTAGACTTATTCTACCATCAGGAGATCGCTAGAACAGCGATCGCACCCACCCATAATTGAGGGAGCAAACATCTTTGGATAAAGACTTCAAATGCATTTCCATCCATTGAGCCATTCATCGTCATGACAGCTAAAATTCAAATGTCTGAATAAACCCGCAAATATTAAGTATTAGTCAGCCTCGCTCTCAATTCAAAATGACTTTGTTAGTGGTCTGACCATGAGCATCAATATCATAGACAATTGGAATTGCTGTTCCTAACTCAACATTGACAACCTCCCCTTCAGATAGGTTTTCCAGGTGCTTAATGATGGCGCGGAGTGAGTTTCCATGCGCTGCAATCAAGACATTATCTCCTGTGATTAAGTGCGGCAAAATGCGATCGCAAAAGAATGGAACAGTGCGCTTCACCGTATCTGCCAAACTTTCGCCACCCGGTGGAGCCACAGCATAGGATCTTCGCCAGAGTTGCACCTGTTCTTGGCCAAATTTTACGGCGGTTTCAGCTTTATTCAACCCTTGCAGTTCGCCATAGTACCGTTCATCCAGCATAGCTGTGGGATAAACTGGCAGTTCCCGTTCAGGATCGCCTTTATATTTATCCCAACCATGCCAGGCTCGATCATCTGCCTGATGCTTGATGATCGGAATTCTCCCCGCGCAAATATCATCGACTTCTGTCAAGATAATAATTGCAGTTTCAATCGCGCGAAACAGCAGACTGGTAAAGCAAACTCTGACTCGATAATTCTTCAGTTTGCAGGAGGCGATGGTTGCTTCTGCTCGCCCCTGTTCGCCTAAAGGAACATCAACCCATCCTGTAAATTTATTCTCTGCATTCTAAAGGCTCTGTCCGTGACGGATCAATATTAATTTAGCCATTATGTGTTGCTTCGGTGTGCGATCGCGTGGATCTAGAGTTCCAGAGTATCAAAAATGTCACGCAGAATCTGTGCAGAATGAATCAACTTTTGTTGCTCCGTGTCATTGAGGGTAAGGTTGACCCTCTTAATGACACCTTTTTCATTGACGACAGAGGGTAGGCTGAGACAAACATCGCTAATACCGTAGAAGTCATTCACTAAGGAGCTAACGGTAAGAATGCGCTCTTGTCCACGCAGAATCGCTTGGACAATTTCAGTGGTTGCCAATCCAATGGCGTAGGAAGTACACCCTTTGAATTTGATGATTTCGTAGGCAACGTTTTTAACCCGTTCAAAAAGCTCTTGTAATGCAGCCTGATCTAGTGCTGAACTACCCTCTGGGTCATAGAGAGGCATTCCGGCAATATTCACCTTGCTCCAAACGGGCACTTCACTGTCGCCATGTTCACCAATGATGTAAGCATGAACACTGCGTGAATCAATGCCCATTTTCTGCGCCAGCAGGGTACGAAAACGGGCAGAGTCAAGCACCGTTCCAGAGCCAATTACCCTCGCAGCAGGAAAACCGGAGAGCTTTAGGGTCACGTAAGTCATAATGTCTACTGGATTGCTGACAATTAGCAAGATAGCATTGGGGCAATATTTGACGACATCTGCAATCAAGCTCTTAAAGATGGCAACGTTGCGTACAACCAAGTCGAGGCGGCTCTCTCCCGCCTTCTGACTGGCTCCAGCAGTAATAATTACCAGGTCTGCATTCTGTCCGACATCGGCAACGGTGCCAGCTTTAATCTCAACAGGCTCGACAAAAGGAATGCCATGCATTAGATCCATGACCTCTCCCTGAAGCCGCTCTGTCTGAATATCTTGAAGAATTAACTCATCAAAACAGTTTTGGATCGTCATCGAATAGGCACATGCCATCCCTACCTGTCCGGCACCAATAATGACACCTTTGCGAGGACGGATGCTGACTTTATTTTCAACACTGGGATTAGGCGTAAAGAGGGTTTCAAACATTTTTATTAGGCTACTGAACTTTTAATAGTTAACAGTTATTTCACTGAATATGTAGGAATCCGATTTGATTCTTGAACAAAATTACGTATTTGTAGGGTGCGTTAGCGTTTCGCGTAACGCACCAAATCCTTAATAATGGTGCGTTACGCTGTCGCTAACACACCCTACATATCTGTTAACTAAGCGATCGCCACCTCAAGTACTTACCAAGAGTGGAGCGCCCGGAGTTGAGGTGTTTTCTTTAATTGATGCATCTGCATCCGAGTCAAGACATCATCCAGAATCGTCACGGCTTCGGCAACAAACGGCCCTTTGTTGAGCATGACGCACTCAGCCCTTTCTGCCATTGCTGCATCCGTCATTTCTGCTCGTGAGGGAATGCCTTTTTTCACCAGATTTTCTAGCACTTGAGTTGCCCAAATCACCGGGACATGAGCCGCCTCACAAAGCCAGAGAATTTCTTCTTGCATTTCAGCCAGTCGTTGATACCCAATTGCGATCGCCAAATCTCCTCTAGCAATCATCACCGCAAAGGGTTGTTGACCTGCTGCTTGCACAATCAACTCAGGTAAATTACTGACGGCTTGGGGTGTTTCAATCTTAGCAACAATGGCAATTTCACTCTTTTGAGGCATCCGATTTGCTAACTCTTGCTGGAGCAGTTTAATATCATTGGCAGATTGCACAAAAGAATAGCCCACAATATCGGCATGGGTGGCAACAAAATCTAAATCCTCTCGATCTTTATCAGTAAGTGGGCTAAGTTGCAAATTTGTATCGGGGAAGTTAAGCCCCTTATCTGGCAGAAGTTTACTACCTTTTAAACTCGCATGAGTGATGCGTAAGAGAACACCCTGATCAGTGAGAGATTCTACACGCGCTCCAATACGACCATCATCAATCCAGGCAGTTGCGCCCACCTGCAATTGATCGAGTACTCCAGGGAGAGTACAATTTGCCTGGAAACACTTAGCATCCGTCATACTAGGCATATCACGGGTTAAGACAAGACATTCCCCTTGAAAGATGCGATGTTTCTGATTAGGTGTCATTACTAAGCCAATTCGGGGCTTCGGCCCTGCCAGATCCATTAAGACTTTGCAAGAATTTCCGGTTTCTTTCTCTGCCAGACGGACATTGCCAATCATCGCTTCCCAAAGGCTAGCGCGATCGTGGGCACAGTTAATGCGTACACAATTAGTCCCTCGCTGAAGCAGATCCCGGACAAATTCGTAATGGCTAGCGGCTTCCATTGGCAATGTCACCATGATTCTGACCCGGCGATGAGCTAAAGTCTGACCAAACACATCTTCAGTATGTTGGTGAAGTAGGCGATCGCCCTCCAGAAACGCCCCAATAGAAGGACGAATCGGCAAACTAGCCGAATTGACCTGACAGATTGCCCCCAGAGTGGCAATCACCGCATCTAAATTCGGCATGACTCGCGCTTCCAAACGACCCAAGGAAGATAAGCCCCAGGGGATTAAGGCAGCTTGCAGAGGACGTAGGTCATGTCTTCGTAGAGCCATGTAATGGGCAAGATTGAGTCCACTGCTGAGAAACTCTTGTCGTTGAATGCGCGAGATTGCTCCGCAACGCTGGCGCGAACGCCACTGGTTAAAAATGTCTTGCCCTTCTTGAACAACCACCTGACGCAGTTGTTGCAGCGTATTTAACAAGACACAAGGATTAGATAGGTCTAATGCAAGGTAGTCAAAAGTATCTTCTTCTTGATTATGATCTAGAGTAGAAATTGTCATTAAATAACCCTCAAAAGACTGTATTAACAATTTGCAACTCGTAATTATTTGTTGAGCCAACGATGCCAGCTAGTAGTCCACCACATTAATTTTGATGGGTGAATAAGTTCGTAGTAAGGACTTTAGTCCTTGATTTGAGCGCTGTTCGCGAAGCGTTCCCGCAGGGTAGCACTCACTACAAAGCAAGCATTGTTGACTTGGCGTACTACTAGTCGATCGCATAGGCATCGCCATCTACCCGTGCGCCTTGCTTGAGAATGATATTTCCACCGATAGCGATCGCAGTTTGTGTCACCAGTCCATTGGGTTGGACGATCGCCGAACCACCAATGGCAATAGCATTTTCTAGAACTTGTTTTTCTACAACCGTGACATTTCCGCCCAATCGAATCAGATTGGTATTATTAATATTTAGATCAGTCTGTGCGATCGCATTTCCGGCAAACAGAAATACTATCGTACAGATAAACACGATTGTCAACTGCTTCCAGTTCATGGTTAAGACTCCTAATTTTATTCTCCAATCTCGCCAGTTAGATTAGGCAATACTTGACCGAAGAAGCAGAGGGAATTATCTTCAACAGTCTTCTCTAATCTTCTTCAACTAGTTTCACTTGATTATGTGGACTGTAATCTAAACAATTAGGGTGCGGCTCTTATCAAAAGACGATAATCTGATAAAGGGTAGAAATCAGAGTGCTGTAATCATAAGCTTTGGAGACAATGACCAGAGGAAAAAGACAGGCTCGCTATTCTGAAAAAAGAGAC
>NZ_NOLK01000288.1:0-4687 GCF_002245985.1 Nostoc sp. 'Peltigera membranacea cyanobiont' 232 | reverse complement strand
GCCCTCAACGCTTGGCGAATAAATTTTAGCGTAGCTTGAGCATAGTGCTATATTGCCGTTAACCTTTGCTAATTTTGTGGGAATACTATTTATTGTTGGTGTTGGGTTGTAGGTAAAAACTAACGTATGAATTTGCTGCGACTGAGAATGCATCACTTAATCGAGCAGTTAGCCGATGAAGATTTGCAAGACATTTGGAACGTTCTCGAAGCTTTACATTGTGACTTTTATATGCTCAAAGCGATACAACAAGTTAAGCGATCGCAGCAACCGTGGGATATATTAACCCATGAAGAAGCGGTACGACTGTTGATGTTTTTCTGATTCAGCAGCGCTTTCTTTTCTTGTGCCAGTGGCCCCTCAAGTTTTGGTTAAGGTAACGCCTAGTGAGTCTAGAAATGCGCTATGCAAGGTCTTTTTTGCTAGACCTGAAAAATTTAGAACCTGCTGCTTACGAGCGGGTGCATGATTTTGTCTTTGTTGAGTTAGCCCAAAAGTGGCAGTTGAGCGATCTAAAAGAACTGCGACAGCTTGATGGTGAAGGCATTTTTCACCGTTTTACCCTAGATAATTACCTGATTGGTATAGAAATCAGAGGTGAAATTGTGAAATTTTTGCGTGTCATCCCTATGCCAGATGTTTAAAGTGAAGAGTTAAGGGAACACTGAAAACTGTAAACTGTATAAGGCTAGGCAGGGATCGCTATAACCTTACATTAAACTGGTTTTTGAAAAACACTTTATTTGAGATTTCCCTATGGATGCTAGGGCACTTTGGCAACGATACCAAAACTGGTTATATTTCCACGAGGGATTGGGACTGTATTTAGACATAAGTCGAATGCGGTTCGATGATGCCTTTGTGGAATCGTTGCAGCCGAAGTTTGACAAGGCGTTTGCGGATATGGCTGAACTGGAGAAGGGTGCGATCGCAAATCCTGATGAAAACCGCATGGTTGGACACTACTGGCTGCGAAATCCTGATTTAGCGCCAACTCCAGAACTTACACAAGAAATAGTCCAAACCCTAGAACAAATCGAAGCCTTTGCGGAAAAAGTCCAAACAGGTGCTATTCATCCTCCCAGAGCAAGTCGCTTCACGGATATTATCTCCATTGGCATTGGTGGTTCCGCCCTCGGCCCCCAATTCGTCGCAGAAGCTCTTGCTCCTGATTTCCCGCCTCTGAAAATTCACTTTATCGATAACAACGATCCGGCAGGTATCGATCGCGTTATCAATCATCTCCGAAATAGCCTCGCCAGCACTTTGGTATTGGTGATATCTAAATCTGGGGGAACGCCGGAACCACGCAACGGCATGATTGAAGTTAAAAAAGCTTACGCCGGACACAATTTGGAATTTGCTCAATACGCGGTAGCAATTACCAGCGTTGATAGCAACCTCGATAAACTAGCCAAAGACGAAGGTTGGCTAGCCAGATTTCCCATGTATGACTGGGTAGGAGGACGCACCTCAGAAATGTCTGCTGTGGGGCTAGTACCAGCCGCATTACAAGGCATTGATGTTCGCGCCATCCTAGATGGTGCAAAAGAGATGGATGACGCTACCCGCGTCCCAGATGTCAAAAATAACCCAGCAGCCTTGCTTGCTTTGTCTTGGTACTTTGCAGGTAACGGAAAGGGTGAAAAAGATATGGTTGTCCTACCTTACAAGGACAGCTTATTTTTATTCAGTCGCTATTTGCAACAGCTGGTGATGGAATCCTTGGGCAAGGAAAAAGACTTAGACGGTAAAGTAGTCCATCAAGGTATCGCCGTTTATGGTAACAAAGGCTCAACAGATCAACACGCTTACGTTCAACAGTTGCGTGAGGGTGTAGCTAATTTCTTTGCTACCTTTGTTGAAGTATTAGAAGATCGTCAGGGCCCATCCACTGAAATAGATCCGGGAGTTACATCAGGCGACTATCTTTCCGGTTTTCTCCAAGGAACCCGACAAGCACTTTATGAAAATCACCGCGATTCGATTACAGTCACCATTCCCCAAGTTAATCCCCGAACCGTAGGGGCATTAATTGCTTTGTATGAACGCGCTGTTGGTTTATATGCGAGCTTAGTTAACGTCAACGCCTACCATCAGCCAGGGGTAGAAGCTGGCAAAAAAGCTGCCGCCTCCATTCTCGATTTGCAAACACGAGTGGTAGCAGTCCTCCAAAAAGAAAAAACTCCTCTTTCTCTTGAAGAACTTGCCCAGAAAGCAGGTGCATCAGAGCAGGTTGAGGCAATTTACAAGATTTTGCGTCATATCCATGCCAATCAGCGAGGTGTGGTTTTGCAAGGCGATCTTCAGAAACCCGGCAGTTTAACCGTTTCTGCTAGCTGATAGCTCTAGTGTGAATATCACATTTTGTCCCTAATTGTTGTGTAATCAACAATTTTTTATTGTGAAGCATCCTAGATAGAAGTTTTATCTTCCATCTAGGATGCTTTGCTGTATAGTTCGCAACTTGGTATAAATTCTCTCTCAATGATTGCAAAAATATCATAAACTTTATGCATTAATTGCATTAGTACGGATTTGCTATCACTTCACAGATGCGATTCTAATATCAGGGAATAAAGATGGATACCCCTGGTTAACACCAGGGGCTTTTTATTTAGAGCTACGCCTTAAACGTCAACACCGGACTCAATCGCGCCACAACGTCTACCATTTTTGCCTCCACTTGCACATCAATCACAGACTGAATCGGTTTGTAGGCGGCTGGTGCTTCTTCAATGCGGCGTTCTTCACGCAAGGTTATGCAGTCTACGCCAGTTAATCCCAGTTCTGCCTCGCTTTGAGATGCACCTCTGCGATTGAGGTCGAAGCGAGAAAAAATTCTTCCCGCCCCATGTGAGGCCGAATTACAAAACGCTGCATTGCCTCTACCCACCATCAGATAAGAATCAGTACCCATTGAACCAGGAATAATCACTGGTTGCCCTGCATGGGCTGGACAAGCACCCTTGCGTGTTACCCATCCTTGACCTTCTGGTAAGGTGATGTTGTGCGGCAAGTCGTAAACTAGAGGTGCTTCCACATCTTTGTATACTTCCCGTAAACGCAGACGTAGCAGTTCCGCTAACAGCAAACGGTTGATAAAGGCATAATTGGTAGCAGTTGCCTCGGCTTGCAAGTAACTGGCGACTAATTCGGGGTGAGAATGGTTAGAGAGAGGAAAAATCTGAGAATCAGGGTACTTCAGACCTTTTTGCCAAGTCGCCTTAGCTTTATCTCGCCACATTCCCCCAATATACTTACCCACATTTCGGGAACCAGAATGAATCATAAAAGCTAGTTGTCCCTCACGCACTCCCCAAGTATGGGCAAGGGTGCGATTTTCAACTTTATCAACTCGCTGCACTTCTACAAAATGATTGCCACCGCCAATGGTTGCTAATCCGCCATCGCGTACCAGTCCGGCATCGGGAACCAATTCTTCTGGCGCAAGTTTCCAGTCACCATCCATTGAACCACCTAAAAAGATGCGTTCGCTCTCTTGGGCTAGTTGTTGCAAATCAGATTTGACTACACTCCCCGTAGCCCGATTTTGCATGGCATCCAGCCAACCTAAAACTCCGTATTGAAATAGCGATCGCATTGCCTCAGCAGTCATTGTCACATCACGCGTACCAAAGAAGTAATCCCCCTTCATTTTTTCTACGAATTGGTCGCGCTTTGCTAAGAATTCGTCGATTGTCAAATCAGCAACGTGCAGGCGCATTCCACAATTGATGTCAGAACCGACAGCGCCAGGAATAACCTGACCAACGGTTTCCACAATTGAACCAATGGCAACACCTGCATCACCTGGGTGAAAGTCAGGTGTTGCACAGGCCCGACAAACGCATCCACCTGACGGGTGGCGGACACTTGCCAAATTCGCTAACTGCTTCAGCGCCTTAGCTTCTACGGGGAAGCCTTCTGGCAGAAGCACTTCCGCTACAGGTGCATCAGGAGAATTAACTAAACGGACAGAATAAGTGCGATCGTTGTAACTTACATCCAAACCCTGCCGCTCTAAAGCACGCAGGAGACGCTTTAAATTTTTTGGCTGCATGAAAACTCCAAATAGAGCCTTAAAAAAGACTCTTTGTTGTGAAGAGAGGAGGAGACTTGGGTTCAGCAGCCGCGTCTCAGGTGTTGCGGAGGGTTATTTTCCCGGAATTGTGGGGAAAACAACAGTTATATAGCCTTGATAACACACACTTGCATCAGGAGACAAGTGTTTTGTAGTATTTTGTATTCTTTAGCGATTTATGCACTACATCTCTAAAGAAAATTGAACTTTAGCAAAAAACTTTTAAAATTCTCTAGACTCTCCAGCCGGCTAGAGAGTCTAGTATGAATTCAAGGCGACTCTCTTTTCAGTTATTTCTGGCTAGGTTGTTCATTATTATCCCGTAAATCTATGACTCTCCAACTCACAGTTCCCAATATGTCTTGTTCTGTTTGTGCAAGTACCATCACCAAAGCACTTCAGGCAGTCGATGCTAATGCCAGCATTCAGGCAGATCCCACAACCAAGCTTGTCAGTGTAGAAACTCAAGCATCAGAAACAGTAATTAAGGAAGCGTTAGCTGCTGCTGGCTATCCAGCCGGCTAAAGAAAGGGGATTGGGGACTGGGGACTGGAAACAGAGGGAAAAGCAAATGGATAGTTCTTTCCTTTACTTAGTACTCAG
>NZ_NOLK01000287.1:0-4888 GCF_002245985.1 Nostoc sp. 'Peltigera membranacea cyanobiont' 232 | reverse complement strand
CCGTCTGCCGAGTCGGAATTTTAACTGAAGTCTTTAGCGATCGCGTTTGTATTAACGCGATGGCGTACCCGCTCTTTCGGTGGCGAGCATTCACCGATGCTCTTAACATTATTGACCCAGAAAACTCGTATTCATTAGTTGGATATGATGACGAATTTGATGATGATGAAATTTATGAATAATCAAGAAAATTTAGATATCCCACACCCAGATCCAGTATGGAAAATGGACAAATACTCTATCAAACAAAGGCGAGAATTCATCAAAGACACAATTCTTGATGCAAAACCAAATACGGTAACGACACTTGTCTGCCACAGCAAAAGGGAAATAATGCTCCTGAATAAAGCTTTTACCAAAGGGTTAAAGTCCAAAGCTGCGGCTAAAAATTTTACATTGGAGTTTGCTGTGTACACCGCCTGATGAATCGTAATTGTTGCGATGGCGTAACCGCCCGCTGCAAGCGATCGCGCTTGATGAAGGCGCGGGCTACTTGACCCGGTAGCCGAAACGTGAGTTTATCTCACGTCGCGGACTGGAGTCCAACCCAGACGTACAGCACATACACAGCAACTTAGGGCTTTTACGAAGAACCAAGCTTTTATGGCTTTCTGCCGTTCGCAAGCTCGGTTGCTGTGAATATGCTGTTTTCTCCCTATGTCACCAGAAGCGGTAACTTCTGGTTTTGCCTTGAGAGTGAATTAGGCTGTTGTGGCCTTCGGGTGATTCGCAGGCATGGCATCAGGGTTAAACAGAGAACCACCCAGGAGGAACTGAATGATTAAAATTTTGGGACTTGATGTCAGCAAGTCCTCTGTTTCGGCTTGCCTGCTATTGTCCAAGCCCGAAGATCCACGTCAATTCTATTACGAATGTCCGTTTTTTAAGTTGAGCGCTGATGCAAAAGGCATTCAAAATTTACTCGCGCTCAATGCGGATATTGCCCTACTGGAGCCAACTGGCAACAATTACAGCAAGCTTTGGGGCACTCACTTGGCCCGTGCCGGGGTAGAAGTGCGGCTGGTTGGTCATAAAGAACTGAGGAATTATCGAGCTAATCACCTGGCACTACCAGATAAAGATGATGATGCCGATGCCTTAGCACTCGCCTGTTACTACTTTGATTACCACAAAGACCCGCGTCGATTTGTCCAAATTCGCGATCGCACTATTGTCAGAATTCGGGAACTGGTACTAAGACTTGCTCACTTAAACCGTGTTCAGTCTCCGATCATGAATCGGGCGCGGCAGGATTTAGCATGGCAGTTTCCAGAAGTTGCATTAGTAAAGTCCCGGCGGGGTGAATCAGGCGAAGCGCCTTTACTGTGGGGCTGGCTTGCTGGAATTCGCAAAAGTACGCGCTATGACCGCCTTTACTCTCAATCTGTTGGTTTGGGAATCACCCAAACAGTTCGAGAACACGCAAAACGGATTTGTGACCTCCAGCGTGAGGAACACGTCATCGAGGCAGAATTGCAAGAACTGCTTGCTGATTCACGGTTTGAGCATTACCGCACAGTTTTTAAAAACTTTGGATTTGGCGATCGCCTCTCGTCAGTGATTATTTCCCAGATTTACCCCATTAAGGGATTCCTGGATGCAGATGGCAAGCCAGAAGTCAGAATACGCCAGGGGCGGAATTCTAAAAAGCCCACTAAACGCCACCTTTCATTGAGAAGATTTCAGAAAGCTTTGGGCGCTGCTCCTAGTCTGGAAGCTTCCGGCGATAGTCGTAAAGCCAAGGTAGTAGGTGGTTCAGATTTATGTCGTAAGTCCTTATGGCAGTGGGTATTTACAAGAATTGAGCCGAAGCGATCGCGCCTCAAAAATGATATTGGTAAAGCTTTGGGCGAACAGTTAGACACTGAAAAAGCGGCGGGTCGTCCTGTGAAACTTGTCAGGAATCGTGTTGCAGCCAAAGGAGCTAGGCTGCTGTTTAGAGAATTAGTTAAAAACTTGAAGTGACAAAAAGGGAATTATGTTTACTAAGAGAAAGAACCAAAAATTAGCCCGTTGTAGAATTTGCGGTCGATTTTCGCCATTGTGGGTACTTCTCCCAAGTTACCTTCAGTATTACGAGCATCCAGAGTGCGCTGCCAAAAAGAGCTTTGAGAAATTTAAATCTCAACTAAAGTAATAACGAAATTATGACCAGCCAAGAAACTGACAAAATAATTCATTACGTGCCTGGGCATTGGGGAGGACAAGCTTTTTTAACGGCTTTATGTGGGGCAAGAGTAGTTTATACTCATGCTTCATCACTGATTACTAATTGCCCAGAATGCCAAAAATGCCGTCAAGAACATGACACTACTTTATGAAAAGCACCAAGGATTATTACTAGAGATTTTTTATACAGAAGATAATTATTGCTTCGCTTCGTGTGAGCATCCTTTTAGGCTTGAGATAATTGAGTCAGAATTGTGTTACACGCCCAAGCAGGCTTTTGACAGGCTAAAAGGGAAGATTGATTTGATTTACGCCGATTACAAAGACGACTTGGGGGAGGCGATGTGACAAAATGGAGATTTAGACCTGTGAAAAATTTGGCTGAAAAATGCTACCAGTCAGTTAGAGAAGTTTTGCAAAAGTCAGGGAATGTAGTTCCCTGCTGGCAAAATACTTCCGAAGTCTTCCGCCTCAAATTTGAGGCTGAACTCTTAGATGGGATAAAGAAATTGCTAGAGTGAACGGCATGGCATTCTCAAAGTATTGGGAATGCGTGAGCCTGTAAAGTTGGAATCGATCTATACAGCAGTTCAGTTTTTAGGTGATGATGCTATCCGTAGTTTTGAATCCATTGAGAATTTAGAAAAAGTCTATCGCCAAGCTAAAAATCGGGGATTTCAATCTCACGATGGTAAAAAACAAGCAGGAATTAAAGTTGCTAATGATAAGCAATATCTGATGGTACTTGGTGGGCCTGGTGCAGGAAAGTCTACATTTGTGCGGAAGATGGGACTAGAAGCGCTCAAAGGTAAAAAAGGAGGGTTTGAACACGCTTGCATTCCAGTTTTTATTGAATTGAAAACGTTTGCATCTAGCAATATCAATATTGAAAAGTTTATTGCTAAGGAGTTTCATACTTGCGGCTTTCCATCACCAGATCAATTTACAGCCAAAGCCTTAGAAAAAGGTAAATTACTAATTTTGCTGGATGGGTTAGATGAAGTACCAACAAAAAGTTTGACTGAGGCAATTAGCGAAATTCAAAATTTTGTTGATAAGTACGATAAAAATCGTTTTATTTCCTCCTGTCGCACGGCGGCTTATCGCAGCAGTTTTCGCCGCTTTAGCGATGTGGGAATGGCAGATTTTGACGACGATCAAATTCAGCAATTTATTGATAACTGGTTTCATTGTGAAGCAGACAAACAAGCAAAGACAGGCGAGAAATGCTGGGAATTACTGCAAAAACCAGAACATGAAGCTGCAAAAGAGTTGGCGCACACACCTTTATTGCTGACATTTATATGTTTAGTTTATGACCGTTCGCAAAACTTTCCAGATAATCGCAGTGTTCTTTACCGGAAGGCACTACGGATATTGCTAGAAGAGTGGGCATCAGAAAAACGAATTCTCAGAGATGAGATTTATCAAGGACTGCATACAGAATTAGAAGAGATATTACTATCAGAGATTGCTTATACAGGTTTTGAATCTGACAGGCTATTCTTTTCACAGCGCGATATAGTTGGGCAAATTAAAACATTTTTAGCGAGTAATCTGAATGCACCTCAGCATTTAGATGGGGAATCAGTGCTGGATGCGATCGCAATTCAACAAGGAATTTTGGTAGAACGCGCCGAGCATGTGTTTTCCTTCTCTCATCTAACGCTACAGGAATATTTAACAGCACAATATATTGATGACCATCGGCAAATTGAGAAATTAGTTACTGAACACCTGACAGTTCAACGTTGGAAAGAGGTGTTTTTGTTAGTAGCTGGTTTAATGCGCGGTGGTGCAGATGATTTGCTGCTGCTGATGGAAAAGGAAGCGCAAAAGTATATTAATACCCCGAAGTTACAAGCTTTATTAAACTGGGCAGAACAGGTAACAGCTGGATCGCCAGGGGATTTTAAACCTGTGGGTAAACGCGCAGTTGCTATTGCGATCGCCAACGCCATCGCCAACGCCAACGCCAACGCCTACGCCTACGCCTACGCCAACGCCGAAGCCATCGCCAACCCCATCGCCATCGCCTACGCCTACGCCTACGCCTACGCCAACGCCAACGCCGAAGCCATCGCTGAAGCTATCAACTACTCTCGTAAACTGGAAAAATTAAAAATCTTCAATGACATCAACTTTACTGTGCTAATTGCTCGACTAGAAGCATTAAGAGCTAAAGTTCCCAACGATCAACAGCCAACGGAAGTGCGTCTGGCATTTGCTAAACATCTGCAAAAAACCTTACTCAATGCTTTTAATCTCACACTAGAAATGATCAATTTATCTGAGGAAGAAGCCAAAGCACTCGGCGATTATCTCTATGCAAATCACCTCATCATGCAGTGCAAACAAGCAGCAGTGCGGGTGTCGCCCCAAACCTGGGAAGCGATTGAGGCGCGGATGTTGTTGGTTCTATAGGAATCCGGTTTGATTTCTGAAAAGATACGTAGGGTGTGTTAGCGACAGCGTAACGCACGAAACCCTTGATAGTGGTGTGTTACGAACTTCGTTCTAACACACCCTACATACCTAATTTTGTTCAAAAATCAAATAGGAGTCCTATAGGTGATTAAGCAACAATAGAAAAATGAAATGCAAGCCGATGCATTAACAATGCAAGCCGATGCATTAACAATGCAAGCCGATGCATTAACAATGCAAGCCGACGCATTACCCGCATTTCTCACAAGCTTCAGGCGTTTGATAGAGCAGA
>NZ_NOLK01000286.1:0-4920 GCF_002245985.1 Nostoc sp. 'Peltigera membranacea cyanobiont' 232 | reverse complement strand
CTCTATCAAACGCCTGCACAAGCACGGGCTTTGAGAGGTGTGGTGAAAAATCCGGGTTGGCAGTATTTATTTAGCGGCTGGGAAAAAAGCACGAACTGTCATCTTTCGTAGAGCAATTATACTTAACCCCATTGTAGGAAGTATTTTGGTAAGCAATTGTGCGAATCTAACAAATAACTTTTCTTGGATAGACTTATGGCTAAGAAATCTCAACAAAATCTAGAACAATACCAAGATGTCAGGTTATCTGCCACCACCAGAATCTGGGTCATTACAGTCGCCATTCTTGGAGTTTGCGTCCCACTGTCAGCCGTTACTAGAAGCGGTGCTATTCTCCCCTTAGTTGCTATTGGTGGCGCAGCTGTTGGTACAGTTGCTGTTTGGCGTTCTGATGAACAAAAATCAAAAACTAACTATTTGCAACAGCAGCAAATAGAACTGTTAGAGCGAAGATTAGCGAATTTAGAAACAATTGTTAGCAGTGATGACTTAAATTTGCAAATGAAAATTAAACAGATTGAGACAAGAGATACTTTTGGCGACTCTTCTGATGTAAGTACTATCCCCAGACAACCAAAACGCAAAGGTTAAAATTAGCCGAACTTTACCGTTTACGCCAATTTAAGATAATCTCCCCGAAAAACACCGTTACTAAGTCAGTCTAGTGGAGGTATTTGTTGACTTAACGTTGCCGCAACCTTTAAAATGCCTGTCATATTAAACTTTACTTTGCAGCTAGAAGTGTTTCCTTAGAAACAGTATCTTGTTATCCATCTCCGTTAGAATTGACTGACATCATTTAATTCTATATACTTCAACTGCATCAGTTCATGAAACGTCTAAGTGCTATCCATCTTTATCTTTCCCGGAAACATCTGCCAATCGCTGTGTTTTATTAGACTACTAACATTACTGAATTTTTAATTAACTAAGGTTATAAACTTGAGTAATTGCATTGGTATAGCTTACCGTAGGTATGCAATAGTTTGCCGCAGGAATGCAGATGGATTGGATTAGCTTGCTTAAAGCTCAACAAACTGACTTCCTTCAACGTGTGAAGAAACCTAAAACTTATGACTTATCTTTATTAGAAAGTCAAGTCAAAGGTTGTCACACTGAAATTATGGCTTTTTGGGGCGAGCCATTGGCTAGACTCCAAGAACTTTCTCGCCAACAAGCAGAAGTTATCGCCAAAAATCCACCGCCGATACCGCCTGAATATCCTGAGCCTCCCGACTGGACGATACCTTTTCCCAAATACTTCCAGCAACAAGCCCAAGATTACCTTTTGCGGGAATTAATTGTCGATAGGGTGATAACTGAACGTTTGGGAAAGTTGGTAAAAAAGGTATCTTGCGATACTTTGCAAAATATGGTTTTAGATGATGAAGGAAATTTGTGTGGCGAAAGCAAATTTTCTTATGTATTAAAAGATAACCCTCAGCTAAGTGTTCAAGTTTATGTTGCTGATGGAGAAAGTTTTAATGGTATTAAGAAAGACAAAATTAAGTGGTCGGTTACTCAAGAAGATTTAAAAAATCACCAAGTATTAATTTTTCTCTGTTTGTTTTATCCATCTACAGGTCAGTTAGGATACGAAAGACAAAGTATAATTACAGGCTTTTTACCTGCTAATCAAATTGAACTTACTGAAACAAAACTCTACATTAATCCGAGTAACTTGTTATATGCCGGGGGGCTGAGTTGGTATTTAGAATCACTTGTTGGTAAAAAAGACTCGTCGCCAGTTATTAACGATCGGGCGATCGCAGATACAATACAGACTTTACCATCAGAGCATTGCCTTAAGGAGGTAGTCGGTGACTGGGAATGCTGGCAAACTTTGCAAGGACACAACAGAGGTATTAATTGTCTAGCTTTCAGTTCTGGGTGTAAGAATGGTAAAGCCTTACCCATATTGGCAAGTGGTAGTCGGGGAGAGACGAAGCTCTGGGATTTAAGCAAAGGTGAATTAATAGATACATTATCAGAGTATCCTTGGGTGATATCTGGGCTAGTGGATGAAGTGAATTCTCTCGCTTTTAGTTCAGATGGACAGACTTTAGTGAGTTGCGGTGCAGATTCCACAATTAAACTTTGGCACGTAGGTGCTTTAGACTTGATAGATATTTTACACAAACATAATGGGGTAGTGCGGTGTGCTGCCTTCACCCCAGATGGGAGAATGTTAGCTACTGGTGGAGATGACAGAAAAATTCTGTTTTGGGATTTAATGCAACGTCAGGTTGCGATCGCCCTTTCTCTAGATGATACAGCAGCTCATTCCCTGGTTTTGAGTCGGGATGGGGAAACTTTAGTTACAGGTAGCTATCGCAAAATCAAAGTTTGGCGTACCTTACCCCAGACGGGGATAAAAAGTTTAAAGGACGCAGAACCACTGCATACCCTCATGGGTCATTCTCACATCGTTCGTTCCTTGGCCATTAGTGCAGATGGTAGAATACTCGTCAGTGGTAGCTGGGATCAAACGATTAAAATTTGGCAATTGGAGACTGGGGAATTACTGCATACTCTGAAAGGACATAGAGATAGAGTATATGCGATCGCACTAAGTCCCGATGGACAAATTATCGCCAGTGGTAGTGCTGATAAAACTATCAAATTATGGCATTTACAAACCGGGGAATTGCTAGGTACATTTACAGGTCATGGGAATATAGTCACAGCATTAGCTTTCACAGCTTCCGGTGAGATGTTGGTTAGCGGGAGTTTGGATAAGACGATTAAAATTTGGCAACGCAGTTGAAATAATTCGTAATTATAGAGTCTTTGAACTGGATGAATCCACCTTTGAACGGGAGCATCCCAATTTTGCCAAAATAAAATTTGTAGTGGGAGCATCTTGCTCCCTAATGTCCAGGAAGCGGGCTAGAAGCCCGCACTACCAAAAAATAAATTTACAGATTTGGGATGCTCCCCCTTTGAACTCCGTTGACGAGAATTAAAGGAAGTGCGGCAGGCTGAGGGTTAACACACCCTGAATTGTCGATGGTGCGTTACGCTAAAGCGATAACACACCCTACTGGGGTGGCTAAAGCTATTGTCGCCCCTAGCCTTCGGTGATGTATCAGTCCAAGTTAATCGCCTCATAGGTTTCCCAAAAAGATAATTTCAAGCACCGATCAGAAACGAAGAATGGGAGGCGTAGCAAGCTTTAAGAGTAGGCGATCGCAATTCGCACATAATTAAACCATCTCCTCCATGCTATTGTTCGCGCAATGGTACTGAACTCGGCATCGCATTTCCTCAAGAAAGTTGCAAAGGATTGTATCTGTAGGTTTATTGTAGAAACTGGGCGATACAGCCCAAATTTTTATATCTACACAAATATTTTTATGGAAAATCAACTAGGATTGGTTCTGAAACTACTTTTACTCTCGGCTTTGTTATCGTTATTGATTAAGTATGCAGGGCCAAATCTATCAATTCCGGCGACAGCAACCAACGCGCTAACCATAATATTGTTGCCGATCGCTATAATTGCGATCGCTCTCCTGTGGCGATTTCAAGCACAGAAACAAAATTAACTTGGGAGCATCTACGCACAAGTTACTAAAATCAGCTAACCTAGCTTAATTACAATAAAATTGCATCTCGCCAACCGTTGGGAGTCAGCCTGTGAAACTCGGTCAATGGATCGGCTTAATCGCCATACTTCTTTCTTTATACATCCTGTGGCAAATTCGGGAAGTGCTTTTGCTGATGTTTGCCGCAGTTGTGCTAGCCACGACTTTAAATAGGCTAGCGAAACGCTTTCAACGCTTTGGAATGAAGCGTGGATTCGCTGTACTCCTAGCAGTAGCTATCTTTTTCGCAGGCGTTGTGGGTTTTTTCTGGCTAATTGTGCCGCCATTTGCCCAGCAGTTTCAAGAACTAACTTATCAAGTTCCTAAAGGGTTTGGGCGCTTTAATAGTTGGCTTGATGCCCTGAGAACTCGTATTCCTGACCAGTTAGTTTCATATATCCCAGATATCAACAGCCTCATCCAACAAGTACAGCCCTTCGTCAATCGCTTGCTGGGAAACTCTTTTGCCTTTGTATCTGGCTCTTTGGAAGTCGTCCTAAAGATTTTGCTAGTGTTGGTTTTAACAGGAATGATGTTAGCCGATCCCCTAGCTTACCGGAAAGTATTTGTGCGGCTTTTCCCCTCATTTTATCGACGACGGGTAGATGGGATTTTAGATCAATGTGAAGTCTCCTTGGAGGGATGGATTACAGGCGCTTTCATTGCCATCTGTGTAGTGGGGGTGATGAGTTTTATTGGCTTATTAATTTTGCATGTCAAGGCAGCACTAGCTTTAGCAGTTTTAGCGGGATTTTTTAACTTAATTCCCAACCTGGGGCCAACGATGAGTGTAATCCCAGCAATGGCGATCGCTTTCTTAGATGAACCTTGGAAAGCGATCGCTGTTTTGATTCTCTACTTTATCATTCAACAGGTTGAGAGCAATTTCATTACGCCCGTCGTGATGGCGCATCAAGTCTCATTGCTACCCGCCATAACCTTAATTGCCCAGCTATTTTTCGTCACTTTCTTTGGCTTTTTAGGATTATTTCTAGCGCTACCCCTGACTGTTGTCGCTAAGATTTGGTTGCAAGAAGTGTTAATTAAAGATGTTTTAGATGAATGGGGAAATAATCATAATAAAGAGACTGAGTTGGTGATAATTTCTGAATCTGCGAGAGTCGATGATAATTGGACAGCAGATAGTCCCAATGTGAATCGGGAGCGATCGATTGATGATGATATCGTGCAAAAAGGAGATTAATTGAATGGCACTAAGAAAAGCCGAAACACTTGTGGTTAAGCAGTTTGCAACTGCTTTCGTAATTCGTGCCGAGGTTTCGTCATTAAGGGGTATGCTTTCGGGCGACGTTTACGAACTCGTGGTTCACTA
>NZ_NOLK01000285.1:0-4948 GCF_002245985.1 Nostoc sp. 'Peltigera membranacea cyanobiont' 232 | reverse complement strand
GCTCATAGGTTCCTACTTTGTCAGTCATCCACCCCATGTTGAACACGTGGTGTCCTTTGGATTGACTCACCCCAGCAAAACCGGGACACTCAACGGTGAAGATATCGACATCACCAAGTTCTTTTTCTACTTCTTTGACTACAGGTTTGATATCATCACCAATTAAAGCAGTAGAGCAGGTGGTGTACACCATCATCCGCTTAATGTCAGGAAATTCGGCAAAGGCTTCCAGCATCGCTTTTTTGAGCAGCTTTTCACCACCGAAGACAACGTGCTGTTCCTTCATGTCTGATGACCAGACATATTTAAGTTGGAAGTTGCCATTATCGCTGGGATAGCGTTTGGTGTGCCATGTATCATAAGCACAGCCCACAGGCCCGTGTATCAACTGGATAGTATCTTTGAGGACACCACCAATTACTAGCTTTGCACCACAATAGCTGCATCCGCGCTCAGATAATGAGCCGGGAATGGTTTCGACGTGGGCGCTGGGGAGAAACTGGGTTGTATCTTCTCCTTTCTCTTTAATATATATGTGCTTCTCCCGTTCGGGAATCGTTTCGTCGCACTTAAACAACTTCATTGGCATGGCTGATTGCTCCTTGTGCAATAGCTGATAAGAAGAATCATTCTTCTATATCTTTATTTTTGTCAGAAACTTCTTTGAGTTCCTTGATTTCAAAATCCTATCAACCTTTTTAATTAATAATAGTAAATTTGATAACAAATAGCGGAATTAATATTGGAAAATGGAAATAAAACCAGTTTATACTAGACAGTTTTGTCTAGTTTTTAATGAACCCGAATCATTCTATATATAAGAGTTTTAGTAATGATAATAGACAGACTATTCTAACTATATATAAGAGGATGAATGATTTAATTTCTATCCTGATTATGGATGCTTCAGTTGGATAATTCGGCGAGAGTTACTTGACTTCAAACAACAAAATAACGAAATTATCGGCTTTGCGGCTCTCTAGCTGATGACTAATTGTAACCACGAATACTGTTTGTAAATTAATTTCTCAGCGCAAGTAAATTGGCCAGATGTATGATATTCTTGATTTATAGGGAATCTAAACCACTTCACGCACAAAGGATCTCCAAGCACTTGCGCTGTAGTGATGAAGCCAAATCCCATAAGTTAACCAATTGTTTGATGAACTGATGATCTTGCTCCACAAGTCTCTGGAGGATTGTGGAAGTACTCGATCGGTAGCAGTTCCAGAGTTCGGGGGGACTTTGGTCTGCTTGCAGTTCATCAATCACTTTTGGGATAAACCTTTTATTATTTACAGATAGTGTTTTCTTAAATCCTCAGAAAGAATCGAAGTTTTGGCGAATGAAAGAATAGGACAAGCAATCGATAACAGTGTTTACGATTTAAGCAAATGGATAAAACAAACTTAATGCAATATCGATATCAATGAAACACCCTGGTATTTAAAAGGAATCAAAGAATGGTTAAGGGTGTTTTAAAATTTTCAAGTTTTGTTAATTTATCCGGCTCATACACGTTATTGTATAGAGTTAAAATCTACTTTATAAATTAATGTATAGCACTGTATTTATTTATGATAATTACAGTGTATACAATTGCTCTGACGTAAAATTCTAACAGAAATATCAAATACTTGACACGTTTATAGTCTAACTTCAAAAAGCTCGTAAAGCATCAGGTTTAAATAATCGTGAAGTTAGGAAAATCTTTGTCAGTATTATGATGAAGTATTTAAGATTTACACATTATTCAAGGATGCGATCTAAATGACTAAAGCAAAAACAACCCGTAAATCTGTTCGCGATCGCATCCTAAGTACAGCATCAGGCTTGTTTTATCGAGAGGGAATTCGCAATGTCGGTATTGACAGAATTGTTGCGGAATCTGGGGTTGCTAAAATGTCGCTCTACAATCATTTCAAGTCAAAAGATGCATTGATTGAAGCGTGGCTGCGACAACAGGATGAACAATGGTATGAATGGCTCAAAACCACCATTGAACAACGAGGTTCTAACCCATCCCAACAACTACTGGCAATATTTGATGCCCTGCGGGAATGGTTTGAAGGCCCAGATTTTCGAGGTTGTGCATTCATTAATGCTTCAGTGGAACTAGCCAATGCTGACCATCCTGGACATCGAGTGGCATTGGAGCATCAACAATCGATTTACCACTACATCAAAAGCCTAGCTCAAGCCGCAGAAGTTTCATCACCGGAACAGTTAGCCAGGCAACTGCTTCTGTTGGTGCAAGGTGCGATCGTGGTGGCGATGATGGAAGGAAGTTGGTCAACTGCTTCACAGGCGAAAAAAGTCGCGGCAACGCTAATCCAGACTGCATCAAAATCCAGCGTTACATGAAGTCTATTATATGATTTAATGTAAAAAATCATACTGCAACTCAATATGGAGCAGTCAGGGATGAGAATTCATTACTTGAACCTATCCCACTAATAAAACTCTTTGAATCCAGATATGAATAGTAGCAAGATCAATGAATGCATCCCAGATATGAATAGTAGCAAGATCAATGAATGCATCAAAATATACTTTGATCCGTTCCCAGCGAACCACTAAACGACGATATTTGCGTTGATACCAAGCAAAACAGCGTTCCTACTGAAATCTGGGAACAGAGATTTTGATAGGTCTACCTCTATTCTTCCTGCTTTTCCAGACTCGTTTTGGTATTTGAGGTCTAATACCCCGCTTACGTAAAGCAGCACGTTTTTCCTTTGAATCATAACCTTTATCAGTAGCCAGTACCTTAAGCTTTTTACGTGGTCTACCGCGTTTTAAAGTTTTAAGTTTTACTTTATTAAGCAAAGGTAATACCTGTTCTCTTTCGTTACCGTTGGCTGCCGTTGTGCAGTTAGCCAGTGGCATTCCACTACCTTGAGTTAGTGTATGAATTAGAACACATGAATCCTTTGCCACCATACGCAATCTCTTCACCACCTCCCTTTCCAGGGGGAAAAAGAGCCGTCAACAGCCCCAAAATCCCAATTTATTAGCCCTTTCTCATCAGCGATCGCTTTTGGACTTTGGACAAAAAAGAGTGGTTCGCTTATAATTTACGCGAACCAAGCTACAGACAACGCTACGATCTTGAACACATGTTCCGCTTCAGTAAGCAGCGTTTGTTGATGACAGAGTTTCAAACTCCGGAGATCGAAAACGAGGAAAATTGGATACGCTTAGTAATGCTCTCTTACGTACAGTTGTGGGCGGCAAGGGAGTTAGCGAGACACTTACCCAGAGCCTGGGAGCGTTATTTAAAACAAAACGATGATAAGATTGTGACTCCAAGTGTGGTGCAACGCGATTTTCACCGAATTATTTCAGAGATTAGTACACCTGCGCGTTCTCCCAAAACCCGAGGAAATTCAATTGGTCGAGTTCAAGGTCAAGTTCAAACGCAACGAACTAAGCAACCTGTCGTCAAGAAGCAGTCTAAAGTAACACCTAGTCAACAAAAAGCCGCGTAAATTTTCTTAGGCTTTAAGCGTTTAAATCTGTTTCATTCAGTTTGAAAAATAACTGGGGTAATTTCTGATGCTTACTTTTTAGGTTCGCGATTCATACTCGCGAATCACTTCTTTTTGTCCAAAGTCCAAAAATACAGGACATATAGGAAATCTTCGTCTCAAATCACCCAAATCTAAAGTATTTACCGATGGCGAAAGCAAGCCTAATTTTGCCATATCTTCTACTGATTGCCTAAAAGCGTCAAAATTCTTAATAGCTTGGTGTTTATCTGTAAAAGTGCCTTGTTCAAACAGGTAGTCCATCACTTGGTAAGTCTCTTGACTATTTGTAAGCTGTTGCGTATTTAATTTGTATATGCGATGCGGGCAAGATGCCCGCACTACAATAATTTTACGTTTTCGTACTATACAATTTAGATGCACATCAGCTTAGTTAGATCGACTGGTTCTTCAGGTATCATTAGCAAGCTATAATCTCCTTTTTTAAACACTCTCAAAACTTTATGAGTTACAAAGACTATAAAAGAATCTGGGATATTGTGGGCTTTTATACACTGCTGCATACTTTCTAAAACAGGAAAGGCTTGAATTTTCTGGAACCGATGGTATGCTGCTTCTACAGATTGTTCGTGAATAAAAATTTCTAAGATAGTTAACCAATCTTTGTTTTCAATAACCTGGGTTTTCTTCTGTTTACAGTCATGTAATACCAAAACTTGAGAATTTTCAATTGTCAAAAAGGCACTAGCAATATAATTTTTCTGCATAAAGAGTTTCCTTTGTTTATCAATGTATCTTAAAAATTGAACCCGCCAGCTTGTAGGTTAGCTAGCAGAATTTGGTTACTATAAAGAATTGTATCTTTGGAGAAGTCGCTTATATTAAATCCCGTTTAACGTAACATTTTTAGACCAGGTAATTCAACTAGTCCGATACTGGGAGCTTTTCCGGCTTTCACTGTTATTAGACTTTGCATATCATCAAAATTCCTCTATTAAAATAGGGAAACCAGGAGAGTTTGCTGCAATAAATAGTTTGCCAGACTATGAATGCTAGGGTACGTGAATAAATCGACAATCTTCAAGTTAGGATAATCTGAAGATAATAAATGATGAACCTGTACTACTAAGAGTGAATGACCGCCAACTTCAAAAAAGTTATCGTGGATGCTGAGTTTTTCACAATCTAAAACCTGTCGCCAAACAGCGGCAATTTTTTCTTCTGCTTGATTACAGGGAGGGGTATGTATCGCAGATGAAGTAATCGTAGGGATGGGTAATGCTTTTTGATCGATCTTGCCATTTGGGGTTTGTGGAAATTGGTCTAGGGTCGAATGGCACTAAGAAAAGCTATAAGCTATATTCCATAAGCATTACAGGTATTAATACCTTAAGAGCAGTGGACGCTTCGCTGCGATCGCTATTTTTGTAGGTGCTGTCAAATCGAGGCGGTAAATG
>NZ_NOLK01000284.1:0-4956 GCF_002245985.1 Nostoc sp. 'Peltigera membranacea cyanobiont' 232 | reverse complement strand
AATGAACCACGAGTCCGTAAACGTCGCCCAAAAATTTACCCCTTGATGACGAAACCCCGGCATGAATTACGCAAGCAATTGCAAACTGCTTAAACCGCAAGGGTTTCGGCTTTTCTTAGTGCCATTCGAGCAAGTATCAGTGCTAGAACTTATAGTAGTGGGAGAGGAGGCGATGTAACTGTAAACGCTCCTGTAATAAAACTGCTTGGTTTTTTACCTTCTAATCCTTATGTTGTTAGCAGCATCATTACTAGTAGTAGCCTATCAGCTTTAGGAAATGCTGGAAATATCACAGTTTCAACAGAACGATTATTGGCTCAGGACGGAGGATTAATCTCATCTCTAACACTTGGAGAAGGTAATGGAGGAAACGTATTTATCAATGCCCGTAATTCTGTAGAAGTTACCAATTCTACAGAATTAATTAATTCTGGGCAATTCTATGTTCCTAGTTATTTGACTTCTCAATCTTTTGGGAATGGGAATGCTGGAAATTTGACAATCAATACACCAACATTTGTAGTGGGAAATAAGGCGTTCGCCAATACTTCCACTCAAGCATTTGGCGATGCCGGAACTCTTAACATCAATGCCTTTGATCTGGAGGTAAGTGGTTCCGTAGGCTCATCTGCCACTAAGGCAAATACAGAAACTCAACAGTATTTCGGCGCTCCTCCAGTCCCCAGTGGCTCTCCTGGAGAAGTAAATATTAACGCTGGACGCTTAAGCCTAATAAATGGTGGACAAGTTAGTGTCACGAATGAGGGAATCAGTACTGTTGGTGGTAAGCTTGCCATTAATGCTGATTCTGTTTCTTTAGATAACAAAAGTTCTATTACTGCCTCTACAGCTTCAGGTGTTGGTGGTGATATTCAATTGAATGCAATAGATTTGTTTTTGAATAACAAAAGTACTATCACAGCATCCGCAGACAATAAAGGCAACGGGGGAAATATCACAATTAATGCAGACATATTAACTGGTTCAAAAAACAGCAGCATCAACGCAGATGCCTTTGAGGCCCGTGGTGGAAATATCACAATTAATGCTCAAGGACTCTTCTTTTCCCCTGATAGCTTGATTACGGCTAGTTCCAAGTACGGAATTAACGGTACGGTTAAGTACAGCATTGCTGATACTAACATTTCCCCTCCTCAACTCAAAGCAGAAGGAATTTTAATAGCTCCTGAAATTACCTCAGCTTGCCAAGCACAAGTAGGCACAGGAACCAGTAGTTTGGTTGTTAGTACTCGCAATCTCCAATCTCAGCCAAACGACCTGATGTATAACAATGTTGAACAAAGTAACTCTGTTCCAGTTCCAGCTTTTAATAATTCACATAATCCCAAATCATTAATAAGTAACCAATCCACACAAATCATAGAAGCCAACGTTCTGATTCGAGATTCTCAAGGGAATTTTGTTTTGACCACAGACCAAGCAAATCCAACCTGGGATAATGCTTCACTGTCCGCAAGTTCTTGTTTTTCAGGCTCTCAGTGATAAAAACATAGAAAAATGCTCTTTAAAAACTTGGCAGGAATCTACGAAAATTTATCGCCAACTAAACGACCAAGAGGGGATTACGGAAAGCCTGATTAATCAAAACCTTGCTTTCCAAGCATTAGGATTACACAAAAAAGCTTGCAATACACTTTTAGAAGCTTTAAAGTTGAATACAAATCTAGGTATTTGCGACACGACTTTGCAGCAACCCGCTCTTGCTCAAAAAGAGCAACTGATGGCAGTAATTGGTAAGCAGAAACCAACATCAGTTAACTTGCTTGGATTACAGAATCTAGGAGAAGTCTTGCGGATTTTAGGGAAATTCAATGAATCGGAAACAGTTCTACAAGAAACATTAACGCTGGCGAAACTTGTATCCTCATCAAATATTAGTGGGATTTATCTGTCTCTGGGTAATATCGAACAGTCAATTTATCAGCAATTACAAGATAAATCTTCTTGGATAGAGGAACCACTTTTTCGAGAACAGATTGCTAACATTATTCCACAAAAAGCGCAAAAATCACTCTGGGATTACCAAACACTGGAAAATCTCCCAAATATCTCAAAATCAGCTAAACTGCAAGCTCAGTTGAATCACTTAACTTTACTGATCAGTTGGGAAAAATGGCTCACTCATCAACCAAATCAAGCGAACCTTCATCAGAAAGTTAATCAACAAATTCGAGTATTGGTAAATCAAATAGATAAAAATTCTTCTGCCTTTTTGGAGTTATCACCTGAGCCATCTATTCATGCTCGGTTGAATTTTGCTAATCACCTCAGCCAGATTCCAGATGAACAATTAAAATCGGTAGCTATTCGATATACTAATTTAGCCTTGAAAATGGCTGAAACTATTAATAGTGTCCGATGGTTATCCTACAGTTTTGGGACTTTGGGTAAATTATCAACTCAAACAGAACAAAAACAGGCATATTTTCAGAAGGCTTTAGGATTCGCTCAATCAATTCGGGCTTCGGATATCGCCTACCAATGGCAGCAGCAGTTAGGACTAATTTACCACAAGCAGGGAAAAACTGAGTTAGCGATTCAGAACTATAATGCGGCGATCGCAAATATGACTGAAGTTCGTGATAGTCTTTTGTCAACTAATGGAGATTTAGAGTTTTCATTTCAGGAGGAAATGGAACCGACATATCGCAATTATATGCGATTACTCTTAAAATCTCCTAATCCTGATTTGAAACGAGTAATACAGATAAATGAAGGGTTACAAATAGCACGTTTAGAAAATTTTCTCAGATGTGGCAAGCTTGATCTTGTTGCTTTGAACCAGCTTCAGAATCTCAAGAGCGCCCCAGCAGTAATTAACATTATTGATTTAGGGGATACTATAGAAGTAATTGCTCAGTCAACAGATGGCTCACTTCATCACCATTCTATTGATTCTAAACTAGTTCGATTCCAGATAGATCATCTTTTAGAAGCTTTACAAAATGAAAAATTTTCTGACGTTGACGAAAGTAGCCTTACTACTTATTCTCAAGTAATTTATGAAAAGCTAATTGCACCAATTAAAACATATCTACCCACATCAGGAACACTCGTATTCACTTTAGATAAATCTTTTCAAAGCATACCAATGGCATTGTTATATGATGGGAAACATTATCTAATAGAGCGTTACAGTCTTGCCGAAACTTTAGGTTCCAGAATTAGACAACCTAGAGTCTTGCATCAAAACCAGATGATAGCTTTGATAGCTGGACTATCAAAAGTTAGCCCCAGTTCTATAGATCCAAATGCACCTAAAAACATGGAGAATTTGCTCCCCTCTAAACAAGAAATAGAAAATGTACAAAAACAAACTGAATCGTCAGTAGCCTTATTAGACAATAAGTTTACCGTTAAAAGGTTCAAAGAAGAACTAAATCAAAATAATTTTCCGATTGTACATATTACTACCCACGGTCAATTCAGTTCTGACCCACTCAAAACAGTACTGGTAGCCTATGACAAGCTAATTAATATTAGAGACTTTGACAGCTTAATCAGAGGTAAAACTGAAAATAGTCAAGATGCAATTGAGTTACTTGTTCTCAGCGCCTGCGAAACAGCTAAAGGCAACAAGCAGTCAGCAATGGGTATTGCAGGAATGGCTGCTCAAGCAGGAGCGCGTAGTACTGTTGCTACTTTGTGGCGCGTGGATGCCGATTCTACCGCTTTGCTTATGCAAGAATTTTATAAAGGTTTGAACAATGGCTTGCCAAAAGCAGAAGCACTACGTCAGGCGCAATTGAGTTTACTGTCAAATCCTAAATATAAGAAGGCTTATTATTGGGGTGGGTTCCTCCTGGTTGGAAGCTGGTTGTAAAATTCCACTGATTTTAGCCCTGATTGGGCTTTTTGTAACTCTTTGGAATTCTTACTGCTTTTGGCTAACTCAGTTGCCTGGATGTATTCGGGTTTCGCCTCGTTTGGCAACTTGGCCTTCAGATAGCGATCGCCCAGTACTCTGTAAAGAGTCGGATTTCGGCTACCAGTTGTTGTTGCCGTTTTTAACATCTCAATTGTTTCATTTAAAAGATTTTCTGCCGTATAGATAACATCTACGTCAAGAATAGTTTCATCTGGAGGTAGCCTTAAGTCTTTGATGCGTTTAATCTTTTGTGCAATTTTTTCTTGGGAGGCTACAGACAATACGTCCACAAGCGTTTCATCGTAGCTAAAAGCTTCGCCATCTTTATAAGCAAAAACATCTATTGTATATGGAGTACCCGGTTGAAATTCCTTTTCATCAGTTGGGTAGGCAAGCCGAGTTTGATTTACAACTTTTTCCCACCCAAACTCGTAACTTTTTACTTTGACTTTGTAAGAAGTAGCACCCTTAACAGCAGTCCAAGTTATTTCGGGACGAGAATTCAATGTTGATGTGCTATAAGGAGAAATGATTGTTGGCTCATCGCTCCCTTCTGTGCCTCCTTTTTGTATGCGACATCCATCAGTGTTGCTTGGATTGCAAGGAGATGAGGCTTGTTCAGATTCGGCACATTTATCAAGAGGAATAGTCCCACTAAGTAATTTTAAAAATTTTCCCGAACTAAAACATAAGAATTCTACAGAACCACCATTTAAAACTTCTAATTTATCTTCCTTACAAATTAAACTTCCTACTTCAAATCGTTTGTCGCCTTTGCTTATTATCCTTCCTAACTGTGGCTCACAACGAACCTGATTTCTTCTTAGTCTTATGAGCGGTACATTTGCTAGCAATGGTAGATGAATTAGTATTAGAGAAGTTAAACAGCAGATTCCCCCAAAAAAAATCAGCTTTTTCATTGTTTGACAAACATAAATTGCAGGGTTAGCGCATCTCAAACTCTATTGACAGTTGGATTCTAGCAGAGAGTTAAGTTTGAGAAAGCCGCCGTCAAAACGGAAAGCATATACTGATCATTCATAGCGGCTCGCCGAGACTTTTGGCGA
>NZ_NOLK01000283.1:0-5015 GCF_002245985.1 Nostoc sp. 'Peltigera membranacea cyanobiont' 232 | reverse complement strand
GCTTGCTCGTCTCAAAAAAAGTATTTCACAGACGAGTAAGCTTTTTCTACCTTCAAAAACTTTTTGGGCAACCCTCCACCGTTATCGCTTCCATTTCACAGCCTCTACAAAAAATAGCGATCGCAGCCAAGCGCCCACTGCTATTAACGCATTAATACTTGTAATGCTTATGCAGCAAGGTTTGTAGCTTTTCTTAGTGCCATTCCCCCCATACCCTTGGCTATCACAATAGCAGCATCACCTTTTTTATTGAGATCCTTCCTTAAGGCTTCCATCATCATCCAGGCACATTCGTTGCGTTCAAGCTTACCTTCACAGAGTATTCGGTATGGCTTTTGATAAAGTCCTGAAAGCCCATGAAATCTATCCCCATCAGGCATGGTTCGACCTCCAATGCTGGAACCCTTTATATGATAAAGTTAGCTTATATATCCAACAATGTCAATCCTTAAGATTAAATTTTGCAAGAAATGTCAGAGTTGCTCATTCAGTAGATAAATAGAATGATGGCATCACCGTGGTCGGGGCAATAATTTACTTGTGGAGTGGCCACCGACATAAGCACCCAAAACTATTTTTATCAATCAATAAATACATTGGGGGTTTTGGAGCTATGCCGTCACAAAACCACTCATAAAAAAACGAGATCATCGCCCGGCATACACTCCAAAACCCCCTCTTTCATTAGGACTAGCTCCGACAGAGCAGTATTGAGTGTGCAACATCAGCGCCTAAAACGCTTGTAAACAAGCACTCTTAACTAGAAAGCGTCTACATCTGTAGACATGAGAGATTCGGGTGCGAGTCAAAGGTAAGAATCTATTTGTTTCCCCTCAGATGACCATTTTTCATCTAGAAGGCGACAAGCAACATAAACAACTTTTTGACTTCTTTGCGCTTATGGACTCCATTTATCCCCCAGCAGCGAACGGTGAAATCACTTTCATAACCCAGGACAAGTGCTAGCTCGTTATAAGTTAATTGCCACTTTTTCTTAAATTCTATTGGGTGCATAGTATTCACCTATTTCCATAAATTAATTAACAGTGAAGAGCTAAGTATCAAAAGAAATCGGCTTACCGTTGAAATGGTTGTAAATATCCTCTGGGTTAAACCAGCTTGGCAGTGTACGCTCTGCCTCCAGATATTCCTCCCCATTGTCATCAAGCAAGCCGCGAATAATCTTGACTCTAGACAGTGGGGTTTTACCGTTAGCTGAGAATTTTTGAATGAGGATTGTACCCGCCTCCCTCATGGCTTGCGTACCTTCGGGATAGCTTGAATTGGTGTCATTGTGGGTAATACCAGTTACATAAACTTTTGCTTTTCTAGTGTCTGTCAGATGCAGTTTGTAAAACTTTTCTGCGGGTTCACCAATCAATGATTTCAGGTTAGTGTATTCATCAATAAGCACTTGTTCAGGCGTGATAGTCGCAGGTTGTTCTAAGTCATTTTTACCCTTAATTCTTAATAGCCAATGTTCACACAGCCCATCAAGCGCTGTGCCTATCTCTGTCTCTGACTCTGCAATATTTTGAGTATCAAGATATCGCCATGCTTTGGAGTTATCCCCAGTCGCGTGACGGTCAATCAAGTAGTAGATGGGAATCCCTAAGCAATGCTTTCTAACAAGAGCTATAGCCGCGCTCGTGTAAGTTTTACCTGACCCCTGGCGACCGATTAACCACAATGGCGTTAAGTTGTCGATAATCTTCCACAGCCAGCCCTCTTCATGGGCTTTGAGCGCTTCTATAAGCTCAGTTGCTCGTTGCTGGTCAACTGACTGCTGATTGTCGCTGTCTGCGATCGCACTTTTGGTTTTACCCTCAATCTTGCCGCGTTCCTGGTCAGCCTTCGCCCTGTCTCTCAGGTTCTCAGCAATGGTTTTATCCATCACAGAATGATTAACAGCACGGGCTTTCATAAAGTCCTCTAGCTGAATTCGAGCCTTAACGCGTTCATTTTCCTCATCGGTTAGCCCCAATTCTTTACGAGAATGAACGTCTAGGTCAGTTAATCCATCTTTCAAGCGTTCAGTGTAAAGCTGGGTCGAATGCTGCTTAATTTCACGTTTGTACTTATTATGCTGCCAAGTTGCATAGTCGCCGGTCTTTTCCAGTTCGCCCAGTTCATAATCCGTGCGCTTGAGGCGTTGCGAACGCACGAGCAAGCAACCCACGACACCCCATAGCCCAATAACTGCAATCCCATACCCTAACAACTGATTAGGGTTATCTGTGGGCAAATCACGCACCCATTGAATAGCATCGCCCTTGTAGGGAATGATGCTGCCATACAGTCCGTAGCGTTGCCATTCTTCAGTAAGGACAAAACGCGGCTGGTTGCAAAAACGCTTATCCAAAGCTATTTGGCTATGTACGCCGTTTGCTGACCTTGGGCAGAACTGAATTTGTGTCAGGTCGTAAGGCTGACGTGTTTGCGATGTTGCTAGCCCGATGATTGCGGCTACACCACACACACCAGCCAGTGCTAACTCGAAAACACCCTGTTTCATTCCCGCCCCTTAAAAATAATTGCAATAGAACCAATGAATAAAGCCAACGCGACTGCAATACTTACCCAAGGGTCTGATTGCGGGTTCTGTTTTTCAATGGTTTGGATGTCTTGGCTAATCTGCGTGACTGTTTCTTTAGTCAAATTCTCAAAATATTGATGGTCTTTGACTGCTAACCAAGTTGTGACACCTGCAAACACCAAGCCCCCAGCAGTTTTGAAAACGTTTTGCATATTATCTACCTCTAATCCGTCAGTGTTGTAATTAACTCTCAAGCCCGTTAGCCCAGCGAGAGAGCCAACGCTGCATATAGAAAACGAGAGCGAAATTGCCAACCAGAGATTAACGCCGCCGCCAGTTATTAAGAGATATTTAGCTATCAAGAATCCTGTGGAATTTAGCGACCAACCAACAAAGAATCTCGTCAATTTTTCCGTTGTATTGATAACATCTTGACGGTGCTGCTTGCGCGATTCTAGGTGTTCTAGTAAGTCTTTTGGTAATGGCGTATCTGGGGCGATTTCGCTTACTACTTCTTCTTGTGACTCTTCAATGTCGTATGTCATATCTGTATCAGAGTATTTCTCGAACCCGTCAGCGAACGGCTTAAGTTACTGACGGGTTTAGTTATTAGAAACCTAGTAGGGCATCCTTGATTTTTTGGACAATCGAGCGTCCCGCATATTGTTTTTTCGGCTTGAAATCATCATGAGCGTTATCACCCATTTCTAAGTAATACTTGCCCAGTTCTCTATCATGTTGTAGGTCAATTGTTTGTTGTCTAATGTCTGTCTGCAATTCTGCCTGTAACATCTTGTATTCACCGTCAACTTGCATCATGTGTTTATCCACCCATGCTTTCAGCAATAGATGGTCTGTTGCTTGTTGATGGCGTAGCGCTTCTTTCTCCTTGGATGAAGCAAAATCAAGCTTCATTTCTTCTAGGATATTAGCTAGATGAGTATCTGCTAAAATCGCTGATTGTACTGCTCTTTCAATCTTTTCGCCGCTTACACCAGCTTGTTTATAGATGTCGCTAAGGACTATGTTTAAGTCCTCAGTCCCCTTGATAGCAGCTAACATCTGCTCTCTAACCTGTGGGGCAAATTCGCTAATCTTCGCCCCGTCATTACCCATTTGTCCTATCAGCTTCAGGGCTGATTTATCACCTGTTAGCGCTCTGACTACTAAGTTGGTAGATGCGTTGAATTTAGTTTTTAATTGGCGTTCTAGGTGGCGTGATTTGGAAGTTACCAGATTTTTTAGCTTCATTGAACTTTTCACAGCGATATTCCTTATCTGGGGTAAATATTTGGTTGCAGTAATACTCCATTCGTCTTACATATTGCTCAATAGCTGACTTTCGTTTGAGATATTGCTGATAGCTTGATTGCTCTAGCATTGGCAGATACAAGCAGCTATACAAGGGTAAAATCACAGCAGCGAGCGCACCCAAACTAACAGCAATTCTTGAGAAGTAGCTCATTCTACAAGAGCAAATCACCAAGCACTCAAGCAGCGTCAAGTTATCACTATTGAGCCGCGTTGAGCCTTGCGAGGATTGAAAATTGGGTGCTTTTAATGTTTTGGCGGATGACTCCCATATCCGCTTTCATGTCTCCTGAGAAGTTGTTAACCTTTTGGTTCAATCTAGAAGCTCTGTTGCTTACGTGTTCTCGCAAGTCTTGGGCGCTAGTTTCAAATGATTGCTCAATGACATCAAATTTCTGATCAACGTAGTTCTTGATTGCAGCCGTTACAGTACTGATGAATTGGCTGTAGTCGGTAAAAGTGTCGTCAACATTAAGAGCGATACTTAATGTTTCTTGTTCGGTTAACTCAAACCCCAGCGCCGATGATTGGGCTGTTACAATCTGACGCTTGTCATCGCTGGTTACAGTGATGCTGTTAATCTCTCTTGAAGCGATTGTAAGCTGACTGTTATCAAGTTCCGGGTCAGGTTGTGCATCTTCTACTTGTGAGAGAAATTTTTCTTCAACGAGTTCATCAACTACAGATAATTGGCTTGTCGATTTGACTTTGAGATAATCAACGGCTTGGCTCAATTGCTCTTTGGTGGGATTGTCAAGGTCATCGCACTCGACAGCAAGAGCTGCTGTTGTGTAATCGTCCTTAGTGAATCCTTGATAACCCTGTTTGTACAAACGAGCGCGGACATTGTTAGTGAACTTGTCAGACATGATGATTACTCCTTAGAGGGCTAGTGTTAAAACTGAGATCGTTGCGGATTTCATTGTTTGCTTACGCTTGTTGATTGCCCATTTAGCAGCAACAAACGCAACAAGGGCTAAATCCTTGCTCTGATATGAGTGAAGGGCGTTATAACTTAGATTTGCTTGGCTAAACCAGTAGTAACGAGTGCTGCGTGGTACATCGTCAAGATTGATTTTTAGATAGTCTGCCAGCGCGACTAGGAATTGCTGACCTGTGTATTGAACTTCTTCGGCATCATAGAAGTGTTTAAAGGCTTGCCAGCGTT